>JAGCIC010000107.1 GCA_017648805.1 Clostridia bacterium | reverse complement strand
TTTTGTCTTTTCACGCTTTTGCTTTTTTCTTCCAGATCAGACCCAGCACGGCGGGAATGGTCAGTATCGCCGCATATATGATATAAAGGAGCACGTTGCTCACGTCCGTGCGGTCTATCATCAGCTCTATGCCCACCACGCTGCCCACGAGCAGCACGATCACGACAGCGGCGGCGATCACGGCGTTTTTGCCCCTGCGGAAAGCGAAGATAAGCAGCGGCACCGCGAACATGCACGCAGCCATAATCTGCTGCAGACTTACGAAAGACAGGCGCATGTGGCTGTCGAACCTGAGGCTTTCCCACAGCGTCTGCGTACAGCCACACAGCAGCAGCGCGGTCAGAAACGCGTCCCCCGCCCGCTTTTCCCGGCACAAGCCTATATATGCGGCAACGGCCAGTATCAGGGCGCACGCCGCCTCGAGCAGATAGGTATTCAGATTATAGGAACCGTAACCGTCGCTCGTGGCCAGAAAAGTATCGTTGAACCAGTCCACATTCAGGTTGCGGCTGCGGCCCAGAAAGTCCGTGAAGCCCTCCCCGATCCGGGCGCACATCACGAACACCAGCAGCGCGGGAGCCAGCGCATCCATAAACGAAAGGGAAGCGGTCTTAGTCAGCTTCGCCGCGATGACCCCGGCAAGACCCGCACCCAGCAGCGCGCCCATCATGGACAGGCCGCCGCCCCACACTGTGACCGCCGCTTTCCACGAGAACAGCACACGGAAGTTCGCGTCCAGCAGGCAGAACAGCAGCCTTGAGCAAATAAGCCCCGGCGGCAGCGCGATCACGCCGAACAGAAGCACAGAGTCCGCTTTTATTCCCCGCTTCTTTCCCGTAAAGCACAATACTATCAGCGCAAGCAGCGCGCCCAGCGCGGCGCACACGCCGTACCAGTATGCTCTTAGGCCGAATACTTCAAAATACAGGCTCTCTTCAGGCATATTACTTGCTCCACGTCTCCGGGTCCACTGTGGTGGCGAAATAGATACAGTCGTTGAGCACCCTCAGCTGGCTGGTCTGCTGGTCCGCCTTGAACACTGTCTTTCCGAACACCATGGTACCGGTGTTGCCACCGTCCAGGTTGTACGCCTGCACGCAGCCCAGATACTCGTACATGAAGTGCGCCAGCTGCTGATGGGTCATGCCCTTGGCTTTCCTGCCCCTGCCCTCGGAGACCACAGCAACATAGGAGCAGGGTCCTCTCTGGCCGATGGCCACCCGGGGATCCTGGGCGTGGGCGCTGTATATCTTGTATGAAGTCGTAAGTTCCTCCCCGTCTTTTACCAGTGCGGGGCCGAAGGAAAACGCGTTAACTATCTGATGCTCCGCCTCTATCTCGGCTATCTCCTGCTTCTGGACGTTGGCGTTGGCAGACAGCACAATGTGAAAGTCGCCGTTCTCATCGGTGATCAGTATATCCCGCGCCACGTTGAGAGTCCGGCGCGCCTTGGTCCCCATGCGGTATTCGAAGGGCGTCATCTCCGGGTCGTTTGTGTAGTAATCCCCGCTCATGGCCAGCACCGCGTTGTACCTGTTCGCCATGAACACCACGCTGTTTATGCGCAGGTCCAGAGCGTTCCTGCCCGCCACGCCCGTACGCAGCTGGGTGGGAGACGCCACGTCTATGTACGCTATCCTTACGGAGAAGCCTTCCTTTTCGTCCACATAGTGCTCTATGGACACTTTTATGGACGCGTCTTCGTATCCTTCTTCGGTATACGCGTCGGGGTTCGGCAGCATGCCGGGGGACATATCCAGCGGCAGCTCGGCAGGCGTCTGTTCTTCTTCCGCGAATGCGGAGAACAGCGGCAGAACTCCCATGTCCATCCATTCATACTGGTAATCGGTAAGCATATTTCCGCTGGGCACTATGAACGGCAGTGCAAGCAGCATCAGCACCAACAGTACGATAAGCGCGCAGCGCAGGGTTTTACTCATGTTTAAAGCTCCGGTCCCGCCTCACGGGCAATCTTTTTTATCATTCCGACACGTATGATATTATACTCTGCGAGCGCCTGACTGTCACCCCCGAAAAAGTTAAAAAAGTATCACAAACCCGGCGGTGCCGCCCTGATGCTTGCCAACCGCCATGGTTTGTGATACAATAAAAGTTGAACTGTTATCATATGGAGGCGTCAGGTGAGATTCAGGGTGCAAAAGGGTATGCGCCGGTTCGAGGGTGTGGGCATGTATTTCAAGGTCTACACTCCCATTGACGTGCCCGTGTCCCGCCGGGTAGCCTGCGTGTGTTCTCCCATAAGCGACGCGGGCAGTTTCGACAGCCTGTGCCGCGAACTCGCCAAAAACGGCTGCCTGTGCGTGACGGTCGAACTGCCCGGCTTCGGCCACACCCCCGTGAAAGCGCCCCAGGACAACACCACCCGGGCCAAGCTGGTATGGGGCGTACTGGACGAGATAGAGATCTCCCGTGGCGAGGACGAGACCCGGTGGCACCTGTTCGGCCACGGCTCCGGCGCGGGCGTTGTGCTGCTTATGACCACAATGTTCCCTGAGAGCGTGATAAGCCGGGTGCTCATTTCACCGGTCACTCATATCTTCGGCTATAAAAAGCTCACTTACCGCTTGAGCGGGCTCACCCGCTGGTTCTATCTGCGCAAGTACGAGTATTTCGAGTCCCACCCACGGCGCGCTCTGGACAAGATCAGGGAGCTCTACGGTCCCAAACTCAAAAGAGAACGAGGCGAGGAACTGCGCCGAAATTTCTTCCGCAGGGGACGGGGACACATCCTGCTGGATATGCTGGAAAACGGCTAGTACCTGCCTGACGAAGTGTACGAGACCGACCGCCCCGTGATGACCCTTATGGGTGACGAAGACCCCATGGGGCGGGAGATATTCGACCGCCTGTTCAGTGCCCTGTCCGGCGTAAAGGTGCGGGAGATCCACCCCATCAAGACCCGCCACATGTGCATGGAAACGGACTGGAGCGTGGTCAGGGACTGGGTAAAGGGCTGGCTGGATTACACCGAAGGCAAGGTCAAGCAGCCGAGCCGGCCTTAAAGCGAACGCCGCCGCGGAAAATGTTCCGCGGCGGCTGTTTATATGAGTCAAAACAAGCGCATCATTCGGTTTTGACGATCTCCAGGCGCAGCTCGAATCTCCCGCTTAAGTCCGGTTCCACCCACAATTCCTCGGCCTCGAAACCCGGAGTAAGGCAGAACACCTGCCCGTTGTCTCGCAGCGGCGTCAGCGAAGACGCTTTCAGCAGCCCGTCTATCTCGGCCGTATCGTCCTCAAGCGTGACGCTCTGTCCGGTTTTTAGTATCACGGGCAGCACAAAACGGGCGGAACGCGCTCCTTCGCCGTTCACACTGCCGCGTATCAGCAGGCCATTGTCTTCAAGCGTATATTCTATGCTGAAAGCGCTCCCGTCCAGAGGCGTATGCGCCTTGTCGCACAGCGTGCCTTCCGCTCTGACCATGCTTTTTCCGCACTGTTCTTCGGATTCCATACGCACTCCCAGATCGAAGGCCTGGCTGTATAACGCATCTCCCGCGCTAACTTCCAGCCGCGGATGCACAGCCCCCTGCAGCCGCTTTTTGCGGGAAAGCTGCTGGTTGTGGGCTTCCCTCAACACATAATCCGTAGTGGCCACGGCAAAAACGGGCCCGTATTCCCGGTTCCACAGCAGCGTCACCGTGCCGCCCGTCGTCTGGCCGCCCCTGGTGGATACCAGGTCGCTCCCGCACACGTCCATGCGCCAGCCGCCCCGGGCGAGGCGGTATGTCCCCAGCTCCGGATAATGCTTTACGGGAGGCGGCGCGTCGGATGGCAGGTCGGTGCGTTCGAAGGGCGCTATGCCCTCGTCCAGCGCCTGCGCCAGCACTTTGGCGTGGCAGAAGGCGTGATGCGCGCAGGGGTATTCCCCGTGGCGCTTGTAATGCGGTCCGCCGTAAAGCAGCCCGTCGGTACAGCTTTTGAGCAGTTCCAGGTTCCTGTAAGCCGCCTCCGCGAACACTGGTTCAGTCTTGCCCAGGGCGTTGTACAGCGCCTGGCAGCCGTCGGAGGTGCGGCTGCCCCAGTACGTCCACTTGTAGTTGCGTGTGCCCATGCTGTTGTCCAGTGCGCCGTCTGGCAGGTAAAACTCAAGCTGCGCCCGTGCTATCCCGAGCACTTCGCCCATGACAGCCTCGTCCCCGGCGGCACGGGCGTACTCGTACAGGCTCGGCAGCGTTTCTTCCGCATTGGAGCCCATATCCACCGGGCGCACGCCCTTGGTGGTGACTGTATCAGGCCGGCCGCCTTCGCCGACTATGAGCCCGTTCACGCTCACGTGGGACAGCACCTCCCGGGCAAGTTCCCGCGCGCTGTCCATGAACGAAGCGTCGCCGAAATATTCCGACGCCTGGGCGAGATACGCCGCGTTGGACGCCAGGTAGTTGACGTTCGTACGGGTCGAAGCGCTTATGCTGCGTTTGAGCCAGTCCGTCATCCGCAGCAGCCGGTCCTCCCAGCTTTTACGCTCCTGCGCACTTAGCAGATGTCCGTGGAACTTAAGCGCCTTCACGTACGACAGCGCCGCGAACACGGTCACCCCGCACCACTCGCTCTGGGAGTCGTTGTACACGCTGCCGTCGTCGCACACCATGTACTCCGCCCACTTAAACAGCTTTTTCGCCGCATCCAGATACCTGCTTTCCCCCGTGCGCTCCGCCATGCACAGAAGCGGATACACGGCGTCGTGGCAGCGCCCGTGGATCATGGAACAGGCGGGGCAAACGATCGCGCCGTCCAGCGCGGGATGCTCCGGTTTGTCCAGCACATAGCTCAGAAGCGCGTCAAGCCAGGTCCTTAGCAGAGAATGATACTCTTTTTCCGCGTTCACTGTTGATCTGCCGGTCATATGCTCCGCCTCACGCTTTGGCCTGGGGAGCGTTGGGGTCTATTTGCATTATCTCTATGCGGTTGCCGTCCGGGTCGCGTATCCACATCTGCCAGTTCAGGTCTTTGCCCTGCCGGGGCATCACGTCTATCTCCACACCCGCCTGCATGAGCTCCTCGGCCGCCTTCGCGCAGTCAGGCACTTCTATACACAGATGATTGTATGAGGACTTGCCCTCAAAGCCCCCGTCGGAATAGAACAGCTCTATGAACTGGCCGTCCGCCACCTTGATGTACTCGATCCAGGGCGTTCCGTCATCCCTGGGAATGGAAAACGCGTGCTTCATGCCCAGTTTGACCACATAAAAATCCAGCGACGCCTTCATGTCGCTCACATTGTAGGCCGCGTGCGCTATGCCCGTTATCTTCATGGCAATACCCTCCCGATTATTATGCCTTTAACGGCTTTATGCGTATTATATCAGCGCCTTCGTCCGGCTGTCAACTTTACAGCCCGGCCGGATCGTCAAACGTTTTCCCGCGCCGGGCGTGTCAGATGCAGGAATGCGCGGCGGGCATGTAGAAATATATCATCCTGATCCCCGGCCGAAAGCAGGACAGAATAGGCGCAGCATAACCCAAGCCGCCCAAACCGGCAGGTAAATCAGAATATACTATTTATGATGAACTATGGATAACATATTGTCGGACAACTCAGTGATACTGCCCGAGCGAAAGGTCCCCCTTCGCGGCAGCTGGGACGTGATAGTGGTCGGCGGAGGTGTCGCGGGCATCTCCGCGGCGCTCTCTGCCCGGCGCGCGAGCGCAGAAAAAGTGCTGCTGATCGAGCGGGAGTATGCCCTGGGCGGGCTGGCGACGCTGGGACTGGTGACCATATACCTGCCCCTGTGCGACGGCAGAGGCACCCAGGTGTCCTTCGGAATCGCGGAGGAACTGCTGCGCCTGTCCGTATCCAAAGGCGCTGAGGAGCCTATCCCCGAATGCTGGCAGCGACCTGCCTGCAAAGAGGAGCGTGCGAAACACCGGTTTATTTGCCGGTTCAACGCCAATCTGTTTGCCTGCCTCGCCGAGGAACTGCTCCGGGATTCGTCGATAAGTATATGTTACGGCGCGCAGGCTTGTGCCGCCGTGACCGAAGAAAACCGTGTAAGGGCCGTAGTGTGTCTGGACCGCGCGGGAAATATGGGCGCTTACGAAGCCGGCGGCTTCGCGGACGCCAGCGGAGACGCGACTCTGTTCAGATTCGCCGGGGCGGAAACCGTGGAACACCCGCTGGGCAACCGGCAGGCGGCGTGGTACTATTCCTATGAAAACGGCAGGCACGTCCTGCATACGCCGGGCTTGGCCCCCGCGCCCGGGGAGCGCGTCCCGGACGGTTTTACGGGCACGGATGGCGAAGAATCATCCAAAGTGATGGCGAATACACACTCTCTCGTCCTGCGGGATTTCCTGGACCGCGGCGAACTGTCGGACTCTCACACACTGACGATGCTGCCCTCCATCCCCCAGACACGCATGTCCCGGCGCATAGCAGGCAGGGCGACCATGAGGTTCGAGGACGAATTCAGGGCGTTTGACGACAGCGTGGGCATCATATCCAACTGGAGGCAGGCGGGCCCGGTGTACGAACTGCCATTCGGCGCCCTGCGTTCGGATATCGAGAACCTGTTCGCCTGCGGCAGGATCGTGTCCGCGGACGACAGGATGTGGGATATAGCGCGGGTCATCCCCTGCTGCGCCGTGTCCGGGGAAGCCGCGGGTATCGCGGCAAAAAAGGGCGGCAGGGCAGAACTTGTCCAGGCGGAGCTTACCGGGCGCGGCATACCTTTCCATACGGACCGGCTGCCGCACTGAACGCAAATAATAAACTCAGGGAGGTTTTTATGGCGGAATTCAAACTTTCTTACGGTTCGACCACAGCTACTGTCAGACAGAAGGGCGCCCAGATCACTTCATTCAAAGGCGCGGACGGCCGGGAGGTCATTTGGCAGGCAGATCCCGATGTATGGGCTCAGCATGCGCCGGTGCTGTTCCCCGTGTGCGGTTCGGTGAGAGACAATAAAGTTAAGATCGGCGGCGTCTTCTACCCCATGCCCAAGCACGGCTTTACCCGCAATCCGGAGTTTGAGCTCGGCCACCTGGGTGAAGATTTCGTCGACCTGGTGCTGAGGGACAGCCCCGAGACCCGGGAAATGTATCCGTTCTCCTTCGCCTTCCACGTGACATACCGCCTGTTCGAGGGCGGCTACACTACCACCTTCCTGGTAGAAAACCTTTCGGACAAGACCATGCCCGTGTGCGCGGGCGGGCATCCGGGCTTCGCCTGCCCCATGGAAGCAGGCGCCACTTTTGACGACTACATGCTCATATTCGATCAGCCCGAAAGGGGTATGATCAGCATGGCGCCTGACGGATACCTTATCGACGGCGAAGAAAAACTGAACGCGTTCACTGACGCGCGCACGCTGCCCCTTAAGCACAGCCTGTTCGACAAGGACGCGCTTTTGTTCGCGGGGCTTAACAGCCGCGCCATAAAACTTGTGCACAAAGACAGCGGCAAGGGCATATTCTTTGAGTTCCCGAAAATGGAAGTGCTGGCAGTGTGGACAAAGCCCAAAGCCAACGCGCCTTACGTGTGCCTGGAACCCTGGCACGGCATGCCCGGGCGGGTGAGCGACGGCGACGACTTCGAGACCAAGCCCTACGTGACGCTGCTCAAGCCCGGTCAGGTGTACACCAGCTGGTTCACGGCGAAGCTGATATAAAGACGTACTGGCGTTCATAAACAACACAAACCCTCCGCAGACCTGCGGAGGGTTTGGTTTTTACGGTATGCGGTTTACGCGAACACTCTGATCAGCAGTCCCGCTGCGATGAATATGACGCCTACGGTTATCCACGGCATGAACGTCCAGCCTTGTTTGGAGCGTTTTTCCATTTTGATCTGGCTGTAGGTGCGCAGGTCCTCGTACCTGCGGGTGCCGAACTGGGAAAACGCGTAGCCGAATATGTCGAAGGAACCGTTGTAGCTCACGCACCACAGCAGCCCCAGCAGCACGCACACCGCGCCGCCGGCAGTGAGGGCGGAATAATACGAAAACAGCTGCGTAAAGCTGCTTTGGCACAGCACCGCTATGGCTGCCGCCGCGCCGATAAGCGCGGCGGTCAGGTAATGCCCCCAGTGGTGTCTGAACAGTCGGGCGGTCAGGCTCATTGCTTAAGCTCCGCCTGATAGCGTTCAAACTCGGCCTGGTTGCAGTATACGAAGTGGTCCTTGGTCAGCTCCCTGAGCTGCGGCAGATCGCCGTGTTCATAGTCGTGGCTCGCTGCAGGATCGTACGGGATCCTCTCCCTGGTGCGCTCTGAACGCGGGTTGGGCTTGGGAATGGCAGACAGAAGCGAGCGGGTGTAGGGATGCATGGGGTTTTTGAACAGCTCGTCGCTGGGCGCCTTCTCCACCACCTTGCCGAAGTACATCACCACGATGCTGTCGCAGAAGTACTTTACGACACTCAGGTCGTGGGCGATGAATATGATGGACAGGTTGAGTTCCCGCTTAAGATCGTTGAGCAGGTTGATTATCTGCGCCCTTATAGACACGTCCAGCGCGCTTATGGGCTCGTCGCAGATAAGCAGCTTGGGGTTCATGATCAGCGCACGGGCGATGCCTATCCTCTGGCGCTGTCCGCCGGAGAACTCATGGGGATAGCGGCTGGCGTGTTCTTCCACCAGACCCACTGTCTCCAGCATCTGAACCACCTTCTTGTGGTTTTCCTCCTTGTTGTGGAAGCCCTGTATGCGCAGACCCTCCTGGATGATGTCCTCGACCGTCATGCGGGGATCCAGGGAATCGATGGGATCCTGGAAGATCATCTGGATCTCGTTTAACAGGCGGCGGCTCACATGCTTGTTGTCGTACTTGATCTGACGGATCTTCGCCTTCTGCTCCACCTTGGTGTAGTGCAGGGCGTCCTTTATCTGTTTGATCTGGTCAGCGTCGGCGGATGCGGAAAGCTGCTTGAGCTTTTCCTTGCCTCTGATGCGGGTCCACTTGATCTCCTTGCGGTTCCAGCGGGTGCCGCCGCTGATCCTGACGCCGCGATAGTATACGGAGCCGGATGTGATGTCGTACAGGCGGATGATGGAGCGCCCGGTGGTGGTCTTACCGCAGCCGCTCTCGCCCACAATGCCCAGGCACTCGCCTTCTTTAAGGTCGAATGACACGTTGGACACGGCCTTTAATTTCTGCCGCTTCGCGCCTTTGCCGAAGAAGAAAAACTGCTTTAAGTGCCTTACGGATAAAAGTATCTTCTGATCCCTCAGCTCGGGCTTCTGCTTTACGTGGGGATTGATGTGGTAGCGGTGATTGAACGCTTCCAGGGAGTCCAGAGCGGCGTCCAGTTCCTTTTCGTCCTCGTGATCGTCGGCCAGCTTCACGCTCTCCGGGATCTCGCTTAAGGACAGCGCCTCGCGGTTCTCTTCTTTGGAGTTGTCAAACATTTCTCTTAATTTGCTCATTTGTTTTCCTCCCCCAAAGAGATCTTGATGCGCTCGGACACGATCTTGGGCATTTCGACCTTGGGCGCGCGCTCATCCAGCAGCCAGCTGGCCGCGTAGTGCGTGTCGCTCAGCTTGAAATACGGGGGTTCTTCCTCAAAGTCGATGTTCATGGCGTACTTGCTGCGTGCCGCGAACGCATCGCCCTTGGGAGGATAGATCATGTTG
>JAGCIC010000106.1 GCA_017648805.1 Clostridia bacterium | reverse complement strand
GGGCGCTTACAGCATCGCCTGCGCCTTCGCCTCGATCCTGATCGCGATCACCTACGGTTCCGTACTGCTGATGAACCTGGTGATCCGCTTCTTCGGCACCAGCAGAAAAGTAAAGGAGGCTGATTGATCATGGCTGACCTGAATAAGAAAGAGCCCAAAGGAGTCCGTCTGGACCATATATCGAAAATCTACAAGGATCCGAAAACCGGCAAGGACTTTTACGCCGTTCACGACGTGTCGCTGGACATCGCGCCTGGCTCCTTCGTAACCCTACTGGGCCCCTCCGGCTGCGGAAAAACCACGACGCTGCGCATGATCGCCGGCTTTGAGTCCCCGGACGAGGGCGAAATCTACCTGGGCGGCGAAGCCATCAACAGCCTGACCCCCAACAAGCGGGACACTGCCATGGTGTTCCAGAGCTACGCCCTCTTCCCCCACTACAATGTGTTCGACAACGTGGCCTACGGCTTAAAGCTCAGAAAGGTGCCCAAGCCGGAGATCCAGAGGCGCGTGTTCGACATGCTGAAGCTGGTGGGCCTGGAGGGCATGGAAAACCGCTTTACCAACCAGCTGTCCGGCGGCCAGCAGCAGAGGGTCGCCCTGGCCCGCGCGCTGATCGCGGAGCCCGGTGTGCTGCTGTTTGACGAGCCCCTTTCCAACCTGGACGCCAAGCTGCGCGTGTACATGCGCACGGAGATCCGCCGCATACAGCAGCAGTTCGGCATCACCGCCATTTACGTCACCCACGACCAGTCCGAGGCCATGAGCATCTCCGACAACATAATCATCATGAACAAGGGCGTTGTGGCGCAGATGGGCACTCCCCGGGAGATCTACTACCACCCGGCCAACGAGTTCGTGGCGGACTTTATAGGCGAAGCCAACTTCCTGGACGCCGAGATAAACGGCTTTAAAGGCGAAGATCTGGTAAGCGTGACGTCCTGCGGCGTGACCTTCGACGTGGCGCGCCCCGAAAAGCCCATGGACAGGGGCGACAAGCGCACCGTGATGCTGCGCCCCGAGGGCGTAAGGCTGGCGGAAAAGGGCATAATCCCCTGCAAGGTGCTTCTGAGCTGCTTCATGGGCTCCTACCAGCTCTACCACGTGCAGACCGCGGACAAGGTGGTCAAGATCACCGACAACCACCCCGTGGGCAGGCGGATATTCGACGTGGGCGAGGACGCCTTCCTGGACTTCGAGCCCATAGACACGCACCTGATGTAAAACGCTTTCAAACCATCAAAACGCAATAGACCGAAAATAAAAACAAAGCCGCGCTTTTGCGCGGGGAGGTAATTTTGAGGATCGCTCAGCTTTCGGACTCATTCCTGCCCATAATGGACGGCGTGGCCCGGGTCACCCTGGCCTACACCGAGACACTGTGCAAAATGGGTCACGAGCTCACCGTGATCGCTCCCTTATGCGACACGGGACCCAGGGGCGGCTATCCCTTCGAGATAGTGGATTTCAAGGCGCTGCGCCTGCCCCTGTTAAAACAGTACAAGACCGCCGAAGCCCGCTGGGACAAGCACTACATGGAGCGCATAAAAATGATACCGCTGGACATAGTGCACACCCAGTCCCCCTTCGCCGCGGGCACCGAGGCGCTGCGCCTGGCGGTGGAAAGGAACATCCCCCTGGTGGGCATGTTCCACTCCAAGTATGAAGACGACTTCGTAAAGGCGGTGCATTCCCGCAAGATCGCCCACATAGGCACAAAGATAGTGGTCAACTTTTACAACCGCTGCGACGAGGTGTGGACGGTGAGCGAAAGCTCCGTGGACGTGATGCGGGAGTACGGCTACAAGGGCGACGTGCAGGTGATGCTGAACGGCGTCAGCATGAAGCCGGTCAGCCCGGAAAAACTAAACGAGGTGAGCGCCCGCTTTGACCTGGGCGCTGCCCCCGTGCTCCTGTACGTGGGCCAGCTGGACTGGAAAAAGAACCTGCTGAACCTGATACTCGCCGCGGCGGAAATGAAAAAAGCCGGCACGGACTTCCGCCTGGTGTTCGCGGGCCAGGGCATAAACCGGGAGGAGATGGAAAACAAGCTCAAAGAGCTTGACCTCATGCCATATACCCGCTTTACCGGCCACATCACCGAAGCGGACACCCTGGCCTCCCTGTACCAGCGTGCGAGCGTGTACGCCTTCCCCAGCCTTTACGACACCGCCTCCATGACCGTAAGGGAGGCCGCCGCCCTGGGCACGCCCTCCGTAATGGTCAAGGGCGCCACCACCGCCAGCATAGTCGAGGACGGCGAAAACGGCTTCCTGTGCGAAAACACGCCCCTGGACCTGGCCCGTGTGATGACAAAGGCCGTCACCGACCCGGAGGCGCTCAAAAGGGCGGGAGACGGCGCCAGGCGCACCATCTCCATCCCCTGGGAGCAGACCATGGAAAAGGCGGTCAGGCGCTATGAAAACCTGATCGAACTGGGCAAACGGGGCAAATTAAAGGACAAGTCCAAACGCCTGCTGTAACGTTTTTGGCGCGTCACCTGTACAGTGTGGCGCGTTTTTGCATATTTTCACTGCATATTTTCCACGGAGGTCCCACATGATAAGACCCTCACAAAAACAGCTGGATTTCCTGTCCTGGGAAGTGGGCATGTTCTTCCACTTCGGCATCCGCACGTTTTATAACGGCCACCGCGACTGGGACGGGGAGGAAATGTCCCCCGAAAAGTTCTGTCCCGGGCAGCTGGACTGCCGCCAGTGGCTTAGGAGCGCGAAGCTGATCGGCGCGAAATACGCCATTATGACCGCCAAGCACCACGACGGCTTCGCCCTGTGGCCCACCAAATTCTCTCCCTATTCCGTGGCAGCCTCCCCCTGGAAAAACGGCAGGGGCGACATGGTCAGGGAATTTACCGAAGCCTGCCGCGCGGAGGGCATGAAGTGCGGGCTGTACTATTCCCCCGCCCAGTGGGGCTCCCACGCGGTGGAGTTCAAAGACGGCAGGGAGTACGACGACTACTTTATCGGCCAGATCACCGAACTGCTGTCCGATTACGGAAAGATCGACTACATCTGGTTCGACGGCTGCGGCTCAAACGGCCACAGTTACGACCAGAAGCGCATAGTGGGCGAGATCCGCCGCCTGCAGCCGGACATACTGATATTCGACATGTGGGACCCGGACACCCGCTGGGTGGGCAACGAGGACGGCTACGCCCCCTTCCCCAACCTGTACGAAAAGGAAATGAACGTGCTGGGGCAGACGAGACCCGTGTTCGCCCCCGCCGAGTGCGACTGCAAGATACGCAAAAACTGGTTCTACGACCTGGATGAGTACAGCTTAAAGAGCGTGGACGAGCTTATGGGCATGTACCACATGAGCGTGGGCCGGGGCAGCAACCTGCTTTTGAACGTGGGTCCCGACGAAAGGGGCCTGCTGCCCGAAAGCGACGTAAAGCGCTTAAGCGAGTTCGCAAGCGCGATACAGCGCCTGTACGGGCGGGACCTGGGCTTCGAACCCGTCCGGAAAATGAGCCCGAACCGCTTTTCCGCAGGGTATTCCCCCCGCCGCTTGGGGCTGTACCGGGAAACGGAGCAGCTGCCTTTGGTATCCGCCGCCATTATCAAAGAGGACTTGTCAGGGGGCCAGAACGTAACTTCCTGGAAGCTGTACGCCTGCCTGCCCTCACTTGAGCCGGACACCGCCATACGCCTTTTGGTCGCGCAGGGAGACACCGTCGGCCACAAGGCCATAGTCCGCTTCCCCGCCCTGAGGACCGCCCGGCTGGAACTTGAAGTCACCTCCCGGGAAGGCGAAGCGGCCATAGAAGAGATAAAAGCCTACTGAGTATAAGCCTGCCGGATAAAGCCGGCGCGCGCCGGGAGGGAGCAGTATGAACGCATTTATCCGCGCCGTCACCCTGCTGTCGGCAGTCATATCCATGTTTACCGTATCCGCGTTTTCGGAAGGAGGAACGGTCATGCGGGAGATACCCGTAACAGACATAGAAGGCATCCGTATCGGCCAGACCGAGAACGCCGCGGCGGGCACGGGGCTTACCGTGTTCATAGCCGAAAACGGCATGCGCGCGGGGCTGGACGTGCGCGGCGGCGGGCCCGCTTCCAGGGAGAGCCAGCTGCTGAATCCCCTTATGGCCGCTCAGACCATCCATGCCATAGTGCTTTCGGGCGGCAGCGCCTTCGGTCTGGGCGCGGCAAACGGCGTTATGGAATACCTGGAAGAAAAGGGATACGGCTACGACGTGGGCGTGACCAAAGTGCCCCTTGTGGCGCAGTCCGACATCTTCGACCTGACCGTGGGCGACCCCTTCGTGCGCCCTGACCGGGACATGGGCTACGAGGCGGCGCGCATCGCCTTTGAAGCGCCCAACTACAAAGACGGCAACTACGGCGCGGGCTGCGGCGCCACGGTGGGCAAGCTGCTGGGCATGGACTACTGCATGAAGTCCGGCATAGGCAGCTACGCCGTACAGATCGGCGAACTTAAGGTCGGCGCGGTAGTTGTGGTGAACGCGCTTGGAGACGTTTACGACATGAAGACAGGGCGCCTGATCGCGGGTCTGCTCACCGAAGACAGGCTGGGCCTTAGGGGCACGCCCGAACAGATGAAAAAGAGCATACAGGCGGTGGAAAACAAGTTCACGGGCAACACCACCCTGGCGGTCATAGTGACCAACGCCGCCTTCGACAAAGCCGAACTCTGCAAGATCGCGGGGATGGGCCACGACGGCTACGCCCGGAGCATCAGCCCCGTGCACACCTCCGCGGACGGAGACAGCATTTACGCCGTGTCCGTGGGCGAGGTTTCAGCCGACCGGGACCTGATCGGCACCCTGGCCGCCGAAGTGATCAGCGAGGCCATCACCCGGGCGATAGAGGGCTCGGACAGCGCCTACGGCTATCCCTGCGCCCGCGAGCTGGGTTTCGTAAAGTGACCTGCCGGCGCATCCGGGAACAACTTCCTTCCGTGCTCCGCTTCCGCAGAAGCGTCATTGCGAGCCTGCTTTGCCGGCGCGGCAATCCGTACCCCCATCACAGCAGAAACGGATTGCCACGGCTTGCAGAGCAATCCTCGCAATGACGCAGGAAACGACGATTACGCATACAAATTTTGTCGCCTTTTGGCGACGGCCAATGACCGATGACCAACGACCAACGACGCGGCGCAGCCGCTCTAATAGCTAAAAGCTGACAGCTGACAGCCGTCCTGCGGATAAGAACCTCACTCAAATATCAAAAGGAGGTCAATATGTCCATACAAGCCCTGCAGAAGATAATCGATTCTTCCCGCCGCATCGTGTTTTTCGGCGGCGCGGGCGTGTCCACCGAAAGCGGCATCCCCGACTTCCGCTCCGAGGACGGCCTGTACCGCCAGAAGTACAGGTATCCCCCGGAGGTCATGCTCTCCAGGAGCTTTTTCGACACCCATCCCGCGGAGTTCTTCGAGTTTTACCGCGACAAGCTGCTGCCTCAAGGGGTAAAGCCCAACAAGGCGCACCTCAAGCTGGCGGAAATGGAACAGGCAAGCAGGCTTTCCGCCGTGGTCACCCAGAACATAGACGGGCTGCATCAGGCGGCGGGCAGCAAAAACGTGTTCGAACTCCACGGCAGCGTGCACCGCAATTACTGCATGGACTGCGGCAAATTCTTTACCTCCGACTTCGTCAGAAACTCAAAGGGCGTGCCCAGGTGCGAGTGCGGCGGCGTGGTAAAGCCGGACGTGGTGCTCTACGAGGAAGGGCTGGACAACGCCACCGTGACCGGCGCCCTGAGGGAGATCTCCTCCGCCGACACGCTGATAGTCGCGGGCACCAGTTTGAGCGTGTACCCCGCCGCGGGCTTCCTGGACTATTTCCGCGGCAGGGACCTGGTCCTCATAAACCGGGACCCCACCCCTGCCGACGCCCGCGCCCGTCTGGTGATCCGCGGCAAGGTGGGCGAGGTGCTGGACGGGATAAAAATATAGCCGTTCATCCCTTGCGGCCGAATTTTCCTTCCGTAAATCTTGTAAACTTAACCTCTCTGTTCTAAAATACCTCCCATATTCCTGCGGAGGTATTTTTATATGCCCGTTGACGATAAACTGCTGAAGATACTGGTGATCAATCCCGGTTCCACCTCCACCAAGGTGAGCCTGTTCGAAAACGAAACGTCCGTATTCGAGGAAAGCCTGTTCCACGACGCGCCGGAGCTGCTCAAGTACCCCCACGTCAACGACCAGATGCCCTTCCGTTACGGCGTTATACTGGATATGCTAAGGCGCCACGGCGTCAAGCCGGAGGAGATCGACGTGTTCGTGGGCCGCGGCGGCAGCGCCTACACCCAGCCCGGCGGCGTCACCCGCGTGGACGAAAGGCTGTATGACGACACGGTCAGGGCGGTGGGTGGCAGCGAGCACCCCGCGAAGCTGGGCGTGATGCTGGCGTGGCGCTTCGCCTGCGAGTACGGCAAGGGCGCCTATACCCTGAACCCCACCAACGTGGACGAGTACGGCGATCTGGCGAGGCTTACGGGCATAAAGGGCGTGTACCGCGTGTCCCATTCCCACGTGCTCAACCAGAAGGCGGTGGCGCAGTTCCACGCCGAAAAGCTGGGCAGGAAGTACGAGGACTGCAACTTCATAGTCGCCCACATAGACGGCGGCATCACCGTGAGCGCCCACGAGAAGGGGCGAATGGTGGACGGCAACATGGGCGCCGACGGCGAAGGCGCGTTCACCCCCACCCGCATAGGCTCCGTGCCCGTGCTCTCCCTGCTGGACTACATCGAAAAGAATTCCGTCAAGCAGGCGCGGCTCATGTGCTCCCGCGCGGGCGGCTTCGTGAGCCTGTTCGGCACCGCGGACAGCGACTTTATCCACTCCAAGGTGGAGGCGGGCGACCGCAAGGCGACGATCGTGTGGAACACCATGATCTACCAGATCTGCAAGCAGATAGGCGAGATGAGCTGCGTGCTCAGGGGCAAAGTGGACGGCATACTGCTGACCGGCGGGCTCATGCGCTTTGACGACATCAGGCAGGGCATACAGGAGCGCTGCGGCTGGATCGCGCCGGTAAGCGTGTACCCGGGCGAGATGGAGCAGGAGGCGCTGGCGATAAGCGTGCTCAGGGCATTAAGGGGCGAAAGCGAGATACTCACCTATGCGGGCAGGCCCGTGTGGGAAGGCTTCGGCGATATAGGACTCTGATAAAAGGATAAAGGAGTGCATCTATGAGCATTATTGAAGGCGTCAAGGCAAAGGCGCGCGCGTGCGTCAAGACCATAGTGCTGCCGGAGGGCGACGAAAAGCGCACCGTAAAGGCGGCGGCGATCATACGGGACGAGGGCATCGCCCGCCCGGTGCTGCTGGGCAATATCGGGAGCATACGGCGCTCCGCCCTGGAAAACGGCGCGGACATAAGCGGCATCGCCTGCGTGGACCCCGAGACGAGCCCGGAGCTTAAGCGCTACGCGGACGCGCTGTACGAGCTGCGCAAGAACAAGGGCGTCACCCCGGAAGAGGCGCTGGCGCTTGCCCGCGACCCCATGTATTACGGCATAATGATGGTCAAGCTGGGCGACGCGGACGGCCTGGTGTCCGGCGCGGTACACACCACGGGCGACATGCTGAGGCCCGCCCTGCAGATAATAAAGACCAAGCCCGGCATAAAGGTGGTCTCCTCCAGTTTCCTCATGGAACTGCCCAATCCCGCCATCGGCTGGGACGGCCTGCTGGTGTACAGCGACTGCGTGGTCATGCCCTGCCCCACCGCCGAGGAACTGGCCTCCATCGCGGTGTGCGCCGCCGAAACCGCGCGCACGCTGTGCGGCATAGAGGAGCCCCGCGTGGCGCTTTTAAGCTTTTCCACCAAGGGCAGCGCGAAGCACGAACTGGTAAGCAAGGTGCAGCAGGCGGTGTCCATCGCCCGCGAAATGGCGCCCGATCTGACGCTGGACGGCGAAATGCAGTTCGATGCCGCCATCGTTCCCGAGATCGGTCAAAGCAAGGCCAAGGGCAGCCCCGTGGCGGGGCGCGCCAACGTGCTGGTGTTCCCCGACCTGCAGGCGGGCAACATAGGCTACAAGATCACCGAGCGCCTGGGCGGAGCCAAAGCCTGCGCGGTGCTGCAGGGGCTGGCCAAGCCCTGCAACGACCTGTCCCGCGGCTGCAGCGTGGACGACATCGTGACCACCGTCGCGCTGACCGCGGTGCAGGCGCAGAACGCATAAAGGCGGCGCCGAAACACGTGCTTTGGGCAGATACCCATACATAAACTTCGCCCCGAAGCGTTTATATCGCTTCGGGGCATTTTTCATGCTCCGGTCGCCCGGATACACAGTGATTATTGCATAACACATTTCAAATGTCAATATGAACGCCGTGCCTCATCCGGCCGGAAATCACCGGCCCATTTTTTGCGTCGGCGGCGCGCCTTTTCATTTTATTCATTTTATTTCATATATAATTAAAAGTAATTATGTTGCAGGAAGCGGCCCCCGTGTGTAGAATTATATAGAATATTCAGGGTTATAGGAGGTAAGCTATGCCCAAAATCAATAAAATCCTTCACATCGTGCTGGACGGCTGCGGCGTGGGCAACGCCCCGGACGCGGCGAAGTACGGCGACGAAGGCGCCAATACGCTCCTGCACGTTATCGAAAAAAAGAATCCCGACATCCCCAACCTTATGGAACTGGGACTGGGCAACATACTCGGTTTCAAAAACGACGACGTACCCATCGGCTGCTACGGACGCATGCGCGAAAAGGCCGTGGGCAAGGACACCACCTCCGGCCACTGGGAACTAGCGGGCCTGACCCTTAAGACCCCCTTCCCCACCTATCCCGACGGCTTCCCGCCCGAGGTGATCGAGGCGTTTGAAAGGGAGACCGGCCTTGAGGTGATCGGCAACAAGCCCGCCAGCGGCACCGAGATAATCAAGGAGCTGGGCGACGAGCACTACGTGACCGGCAAGCCCATAGTCTACACCTCCGCCGACAGCGTGTTCCAGATCGCCGCCCATGAGGACGTCATTCCCCCGCTGGAACTCTACCACATCTGCCGCACCGCCCGGCGCCTCCTGACCGGGGAGCACGCGGTGGGCCGGGTGGTCGCCCGCCCCTTTATCGGCACCAGCGGCGCCTACGTAAGGACCGGCAACCGCCGCGACTTCTCCGTCGATCCCTTCGGCGACACCATGCTGGACGTGCTCAAAAAGGCGCGCTACGACGTGATCGGCATCGGCAAGATCGAGGACATATTCAACCACAGGGGCCTCACCTTCTCCGACCACGCCGCCGGCAACGACGCGTGCATACTGGCCACGCTGAAGGCTATCAGAAAGCCCAGCTGGAAGGGCATGTGCTTCGTGAACCTGGTGGACACGGACGCGCTGTACGGCCACAGGCGGGACGCGGACGGCTTCGCCGAGAGCCTGGAAGCCTTCGATTCCTTCATTCCCGACCTGATGGGCGCCCTGGGCGACGACGGCGTGATGATGCTTTCCGCCGACCACGGCTGCGATCCCACCTTCAAGGGCACCGACCACACCCGCGAGGAAGTGCCGCTTCTGGTGTGGGGCCTGCCCATCGAGGAGGGCATAGACCTGGGCACCCGCTCCACCTTCGCGGACGCCGCCAAGACCGCCCTGGACATGCTGGGCGTGGAAAACAGCCTGGACGGCACCTCCTTCTACAGCGACATCAAAATAGACTGAACAAAGCGGAAAAAGCCTGAATGAAGCCTGCTTCCACCCAAAAACAACTGCGCCGGGAATGGCGGAAGGGCACCTGCCTGCACCTGCTTTCCCGGCTGTTCACTATAATACTGGCCGCGGCGCTGGCGCTCACCGTGCTCATGTACCGCATTTTCCTGGGCCCGTCTCCCGCCGCGTCACGGCTTATGACCCTGACGCTCACGGAGACCAGCGCCCTTAAGTTCGTGCCGGTCATTTTTCTGGGTAAGGAGCGGGTGGACGAGATAGTCGCCGAAAGCAGGGTCGCGCCCCCGTCGGAAGAGATGGACCTGTCCCTGATATCCGTGCCCGCGCCCGACGCGCCCGAAACCGGGGACGGGCAGGACATCGAGCTTATCCGCCTGCGGGGCAAGACCTACAAGGGCTACCTGCTGATAGTAAAGGACCCCTCCCGCGTGTACGTAGGCACCCCCGCGGACACGCCCGGCAAGTCCGACCGGCTGGAAAACATAGTCGCCCGCTACGGCGCGGTGGCGGGAGTGAACGCCAACGGCTTTGAGGACGAAGGCGGCCGTGGCAACGGCTCCGTGCCCCTGGGTCTGGTGATCTCCCGTGACAGGCTGTTCCACAACGCGGCCGCCCGCTACGCCGCCGCGGGCTTCGACCCGAACAACGTGCTGAGGGTGGGCGATTTCACCACCGACGAAGCCCGCGAGCTCATGCTCAGGGACGCGGTGTCCTTCGGGCCCGTGCTGGTAATGAACGGCGAAGCCGCGAATATCACCTCCGCCTCCTCCGGCCTTAATCCCCGCACCGCCATCGGACAGCGGGCGGACGGCGCGGTGCTGCTGCTGGTGCTGGACGGGCGCCAGACGGACAGCCTGGGCGCCACGTACCGCGACGAGATCGATATAATGCTGAAATACGGCGCGGTGAACGCGCTGAACCTGGACGGGGGCACCTCCTCCGCCATGTATTTGAACGGCGAAAGGGTGAACGGCACCGCCGCCATAACCGGCACCCGCTCCCTGCCCTGCGCCGTGCTGGTCGCGCCGAAGGAATGATCCGGCTTATAGCTTTCAGCTATCGGCTTTGGGAAGCGCCTTCGGCGCTTTTCGTTAAATGACCGAGCTCAACTTTCCGCGCGGCGCCCTGTTCTTCCAAACACTTATCACTAACCGTTTTTATCGTGAGGTCCTGCCATGAAAAAACTGCTCTGCCTGTTCCTGATACTGTGCCTGGTTTTGTCCTGCGCCGCGCTGGGCGACGAGGCGCTCAACGAAAAGTGCCTTGACCAGTTCAAGCTCGTGATGATGTTCATCGTGGGCAAAACGGACGCCAACAGGGCCGTGTCCGCCACCCAGTGGGGCGGCGAAGCGTACAATACCGTGTACCTGTACAGCCTGTGGAACAGCTGGAAGGCGGGCACCGCGCGCTTCGAGGACCTGGCGGCGGAAGAGCTTTCCGCGGAGGGCAGCGAACTCACGCTGCGCATAACGGGCAAATACGTGTGTTCCTATCGGGAAGTCGACGACTGCACCTATGAACTGGATTACACGGTGACCTATGACGTGAGCGGCTATCCCAAGATCAAGACCCTGCGCCTGAGCAGAAACGGCGAAACAGAGACGCTTCCGACTCCCGACGAGGGCCTTAAACTGGAAAAAATATACCGCGACAGGTTCGTGTGCTACTGCCTCACGGTCTATGACCCCGCCCGGGTGTTCGTGGGAGTGGGCGACGAATACTTCAAGCACGGCCTCAAAATCGAGGAGATCGCGGAAAAATACTCCGCCGTGGCGGCGGTAAACGGCAACACCTTCCAGGACGAGGGCGGCAGCGGCAACGGCGGCTCCCCTCTGGGCTTCATAGCCAGCCAGGGCCGGTTCCTTACGCCCTTCTCCGGCGCCTACCCCATGGCGCTGCTGTGCGAAGACGGTTCCCTTCAGGTAGGCGTGTTCAACCGGACACAGGCGGAGGAAATGGGCGTGAGGGACGGCGTGGCCTTCGGTCCCCTGCTCATAAAGGACGGAGCAAAACAGAACTTTAACCCTACCGCCACCGGCCTTAACCCCCGCACCGTGATCGGCCAGAACGGCGACGGCGCCATAGTGCTGCTGGTGGCCGACGGGCGGGACGCGGACAGCCCCGGCGCCAGCTACGGCGACATGGCGGACCTGTGCCTGGAGCTTGGCATGGTGAGCGCCCTTAACCTGGACGGCGGCCCATCCTCCACCATGGTCATCGAGGGCAGGCAGGTCAACGGCAACGGCGTCAACAGCGGCTTCCGCGCCGTGCCCTGCGCCGTGCTTATCGCCCCGGCAGAGTAAGGTCATCACTGCGTTTTTTCAGGGCATCTCGGCTTTTCCCTTATAGAAAAAACCGCCTTTCGGCGGTTTTTTATTCATTCGCGGCAAACGGCGGTCACAGCGTGTAGTAATCCTCTATCAGCAGCCTGTCCCCGCTTATACGGAATATCATCAGGTAATCCAGCTCGGTCACGGTATCGCCGGCGGCTTTTATGGACGCCACGCACCTGCCCTTTACCCGGCAGATGAACTTATCCTCGGAAAGGCGGGTGAACAGACTTGCCTCCATGTCCTCAAACGCGGGCTCGCTGCCCGAGCTGGCGCTCTTCCACAGGCCGTACTCCCTTATGTTGTCATAGGCAGGAGAGTTTCTGACGCACTGCGCCAGCATCTGATCCACCGTGACGCGCCCCAGGGTGTAGCGTGCCATGTATTTTACCGCCCCCGCGCACTCCTCTTTCCGGGTCTCGAGCTCTTCGTCGTACAGATATTCCGCTTTGGCGCTGCCGTCCCGAAGGGTGAGCTCCATATCCCGCCCCAGGGCGT
Source organism: Clostridia bacterium (assembly GCA_017648805.1). The sequence goes on along the minus strand of JAGCIC010000106.1, from coordinate 9,281 downwards.
CCTTTACGCCGAACACGGGCGCCCTGAGCGCGCGCTTCACCGCGTACCTGACGTCCGTAAAGCCTTCGGTGACCTCGCCCGTTAGATTCGAATACCTGCCCGGGATGCCCGTTTGGGCGATATCCGCTTCGGTGAGGGGAACCCCGTCCGCGAAGGCCAGGGCATCCGCGGGGCACACCAGGGTGTACTCGCTCAGCGTGAGCAGTGCCGCTTTGACGCCCTTCACTTTCCACACATCGTAGCCGTGGCGGGTGGCGCCGTCGATTTTAAGGGTGAACTCGACAGTCCCGCCCCCGGCAAGCTTCACGGTGTAGATCTCCGTGTCCTCGCCCTCCCGCCGGGGCGTCTCGTTAAGGCTCGCGCCCTTCTTTATGGCTTCAAGCGCGAGATCATCGTAATCCTGTTTCGTCTCCGTGGGGGACAGCAGGGCCTTTTCGCTCTCGTACAGCCCGTCCAGCTCCCCGTTTTTAAGGCGCTCAAAGTATTCCCGGGCGGCGTAGATGCTCCGGCTGCCCTCATATTCCTTAAGCCGGCTGTCCGCTGTCAGCCACACCGCGGCGAGCAGCGCGGCGATGATCAGCGCGATTACAAAGCTCCGCCTTTTCCAGCGGCGGCTGCGTTCGTACAGGCTGCGGTAAGTGATCAGCTTTTTTGACATGTGCGTGTCAGTTTCCTTTACGGCTTTTATTGGAGAATTGTACCACATTATCCGTTCCGGCGCAAGCCGGGCGCGGATGCATGTTTACCGAAACATAATCAAAACCGTGCTTGTTTCTTAACGTGCATTAGTGTACTATGTATATAGTTCACTGATACACGGAGGGACGCCATGCAGTACGACGCCAACACACCCATATGGCTGCAGGTGATGGAGCGGATCATGACCGACATCGTCACCGGCGCGCTCGCTCCCGGCGAAAAGCTGCCGGGCGGGCGGGATATGGCCGTCAGGTTTTCCATCAACCCCAACACCGCCGCGCGGGTGTACAGGGAGCTGGAAGACGCGCGCCTGGTTGAGACGCGGCGGGGCATGGGCACTTTCGTGACTCAGGACACCGCCCGCCTGCAGGCGCTGCGCCTGGAGATGGCCGAAAAGGCCGCGCGGGAATTTACAGACAGGATGAAGCAGCTGGGTTTTTCAAAACAGGAGACCGTCCGGCTGCTGGAAACGGAGGATTAGGAAATGCTGGAAAGCAAACAGGTAACCAAAGCGTTCGGCAGCAAGATCGCCGTGGACCACGTGGATCTCAAGCTGGAAAAAGGCCACATTTACGCGCTGCTGGGTCCCAACGGCAGCGGCAAGACAACCTGGATGAAGCTGGCTGCGGGGCTTATCAAGCCCACAAGCGGCATAGTGGAGTTCGAGGGCAGGCCCGTGGACATCGAAAGCCGCAAATACGTGGCGTACATGTCCACCGAGCCCTACTTTTACAGCTGGATGTCCGTAAAGGACGTGGGCAAGTACTACGAAGACTTTTTTGAGGACTTTTCCTACGCCCGGTACCTTGACCTGCTGTCCAAAATGGAGCTCAGGGAAAACCTTAAAAGCCGCACCCTGTCCTCCGGCATGATGGCCAAACTTAAGATCGCCGTCACGCTGGCAAGGGACGCGAAGGTGTACATGCTGGACGAGCCCTTCAACGGCATAGACCTGCTGGCCAGGGACGAGATCCGCGCCTGCATACTGGCGGGCGCCACCCCGGACAAGCTGCTGCTCCTGTCCAGCCACCTGGTGGAGGAGATGGAAGCCATCGCCGACAGGGCGGTGTTCATAAGCGAAGGCAGGCTGGTCGAAAACGTGGACCTTGAACAGCTCAGGGACGAGCGCGGCCTGTCCATGGCGGACAGATACCGCCAGATCTACGGTCACGCGGAGGTGGAAGCAAAATGAAAAACCTGTTCAAATACGAATTCAGAAAGACCCTGACCACCAAGCTCATAATCCTGGGCATCACCGCGGTCGCCCAGGCGGTGTACCTGATCGGCCTGTGGAGCAAAGACAGGGAGATCACCGTTGCGGTCGGCATGCTGCTTCTGTTCTTTACCGCCGTGTTCGGCATCATGTTCATAGGCCTGCAGAGCGTGCTGACCCTGCACAGGGACATGAACACCAAACAGAGCTACATGCTGTTCATGACCCCCAACAGCTGCTACAAGATACTGGGCGCGAAGATGCTGGAAAACCTGCTGTCCATGCTGATAGGCGGCGCGTTCTTCTTCGGCCTGGGCGTGCTGGACATCTCCCTGCTGATGAGGCGCTACGGCGAGATCGACTCCATAATGGACGCCATACGGGACATACTCAGCATATTCGGCTACGGCCTCAACCTGGACGCGGGCTACATGGCCGGCCTGGTATTCGGGCTGCTGTCCAGCTGGTTCGCCACCATCACCGCCGCTTTCCTGGCGGACGTGGTATCCTCCGCGCTGCTTAACGGCAAAAAGTTCAACCTGCTCATCAGCTTCATCCTCTTCCTGGCGCTCAGCTACCTGATGAGCAAGGTGAGCGGCCTGGTCGCGGGCGACGTGACCTACCGGACCACACAGGTGATCGAGAACATGCCCCTGATGATGGGCTCTTCCGCCACCACCGCGGAGGTGACCGCCGTCTCGCCCTGGTACTTCGTGAAGAGCGGCCTGGTCTCCCTGGCCTTCGCCGCGCTGTTCTACGCGGGCGCCGCGGAGCTGATGCAGAGAAAATTAAGCGTCTGAACTTATTGACTGAAATGAATCTCAGATTCATTTCAGTCAGGTGTTTCCTCCCCGTTTTTTAGAAAAACGGGGCGGAAACAGATAACGCTTTTTGCTGAAAATCTGCGGCTTTTCCGAGCGCAAAAAGCGCAATGAAATGATTTTTCCTCCCGCGGAGTAAACTCTGCTCCGTAAAAATCATTCCTCGAACCGGCAAAGCCGGTCCTGCGACCCATGTGGCGCTCACTTTGTTCGCGTCTTCGCGATGACGCACGAACCAACGACCACACAGACAAACTTTGTCGCCTTACGGCGACGGCTTTTGACCAACGACCAATGCCGCGCCCCCGCAGGCGCACTCTAACAGCTGACAGCTGACAAGGAGCAGATCATGAAGGAATACCTGCTGGCCGAAAACGGGCGCACGCCCTGGCGCATCGTGACCGACCATCCCGCCCACGAAACGGTCAAATACGCCGCGGACGAGCTCCAGGCGTTCGTGTTGAAAATGTGCGGCGCGTCCCTGCCCGTGCAGACCGCGCTCGTCGCGGACGGGGAATACGAGATACTTTTGGGCCGGGGCAGGCACTTGAGCCGGCACGGCATCGAACTCGATTGGGACAGCCTGGGCGAGGAAGGGTACGTGATCCGCACGGGGGAGCGCTTCCTGCTGCTGGCCGGCGCCGCGCCACGGGGCACGCTTTACGCCGTGTACGACTTTTTGTACCAGCTGGGCTGCCGCTTTTTCGCCTCCGACTGCACGGTGGTCCCTCGCGCGGACAGGCTGGTATTTCCGGAGACGGACATTACCGAAACGCCCGCCTTCGAAAGCCGCGAAGCCTACTGGCGGGACGCGTTCGACGGGCATTTCGCCGTGTTCAACCGCATGAATTCCAACAAGGCGGACATAAGCGCGCGCCAAGGCGGGAGGATGAAGTTTTTCAACTTCCACCACTCCTTCGAGGACCTGGTGCCCCCGGACCGGTACTTTGATACACATCCCGAATACTTTTCCCTGGTGGACGGAAAGCGCCTTAAACACCGCTCCCAGCTGTGCCTGACCAACCCGGACGTGGCCGATATCGTCACCCGGGGCGTAAAAAACCGGATACGGGAGAACCCGGACTGCCGCGTGTTCTCCGTGGCCCAGAACGACTGGGGCAACTGGTGCACCTGCCCCGCCTGCGCGAAAGTCGACGAGGAGGAAGGCTCCCACAGCGGCACCATGATCCGCTTCGTGAACGAGGTGGCGGACCGGGTGGGCAAAGAGTACCCCGACGTGCTCATCCACACCTTCGCCTACCAGTACACCCGCAAGGCGCCCCGTTTTGCCAGGCCCCGGCCCAACGTGATCGTGCGCCTGTGCTCCATAGAGTGCTGTTTCGTGCATCCACTGGACGGCACGCTCAAAGAGCCCCTGCTGTCTCCCCCGCCCGCAGGCGGGCACCCCCAGTGCGCCGCGCTGGGCGAGACCGCGTTCCTGGACGACCTTAAGCAGTGGAGCAGGATCACGAAGCGGCTCTACGTGTGGGACTACGTCACCCAGTTCAGGAATTACCTCATCCCCATGCCGAACTTCGATTCCCTGGACAGGAACTTAAGGCTGTTTCGGGACATCGGCGTAAAGGGCGTGCTGGAGCAGGGCAACTTTTCCCACGGCGGCGGCGGGCACCTGGCCGAGCTGGAGGCGTACCTGCAGGCACGCCTGATGTGGGACCCGGATGAGGACATGGAAGCCCTTATGAACGACTTCCTCCGGGGCTATTACGGTCCCGCCGCCGCGCCGCTGGTCAGGGAATACATAGAACTCTGGCAAAAGCAGGCCCGCCAGACCCACGCGGGCATAGCCTGCAACAGCCGGGCGGACTTCATCACCGATACGGCCGTCTCCGGGGCCGTGGAGCTTTTGAGCCGCGCCCTGTTCCTGACCAAGGACGCCGAGTGCCGCTCCCGCCTGGAAAAGCTGATGCTGGGCATGCGCTACCTGATACTGGCCCGCATGCCGGAAACCACCCCCGGCAGGGACGCGCTCATCAACGAATTTGCCTGGCAGCTCAGGGAAAAGGGCATCACCGAGATCCACGAGCGCTGGACGCTGGAGGAATCCATAGAACAGCTCCGAAAGCACGGGTACGAAAAGGAACAGACCCGTACGATCATAAACGACTACAAGATGTAAAAACAAAAGCCTGAGACCGTAAACCGGTCTCAGGCCGTTTTTCCAGCGGTCTTCGCCCGTATCATCCCGGAGTTTTTCCGTTGAAAATCTCCGCGTTTTGTGGTAGTATGGTTTATCGGCATCCCGCGGGGCGGGAAATACGTTTAAGGAGCGTTCCATGGCTGACATCACATACAAAGCGCCGTTCACCAAAGGCGTCAATTTCACCGAATGGCTGGAGTTCAAGACTCCCGAACAGATAGACCGGGACTGGTTCACCCGCGCGGACTTTGAAAACGCCCGCTCCCTGGGCGCGGACGTCGTCCGCCTGCCCATCCACTTCGAAAAGCTCTGCCCGCCCGAAACGGGTTACAGGGTGCCCGATCCGATATGGAGCATACTGGACGACGTGGCGCGCTGGGCGGACGAACTGGACATGTGCCTGATATTCGACTTCCACAACGCCACTGACAGCGCTTCCACCACCACCGCGGACGTGGAACAGGTGCTCACTCCCGTGTGGGAGCAGCTGGCCGCCCGCTACAAGGGCCGCTTCCCCAAGCTGATATTCGAAATAATGAACGAGCCCCACGGCATAGACATCCCCGTGTGGAACGGCATAATCGAGCGGGTCTTCTATCGCGTGCGCGCCATAGACGCCGAGCGCTGGGTGATCGTGGGCGGCGCGGACTGGAACAGCCTGACCGGCATGCAGGCGCTGCCCGTGTTCGACGACAAAAAGGTGATCTACACCTTCCATTTCTACGATCCCCACACCTTCACCCACCAGGGCGCGCCCTGGGCGGATATGATTAAGGTGAGGGACATTCCCTTCCCCTACGACCCCGCGAAGATGCCCTCTCCGCCCGCCGACGCGGACGAGCGGATAAGGAACATGTACGCGCGCTATCCCCAGGTGGGCACCGTGGAGGCCATCTCAAAGCGCTTTAAGGAGTACGCGGGCTTCTCCGCCGAAAGGAAGGCGCCCGTGTTCTGCGGCGAGTTCGGCTGCAACAACTTCGCCGTGGAGAACACCCAGCGCGTGGGCTGGTACCGCCTGGTGGCGGACCTGCTGGACCAATACGGCATCCCCCGCATAAGCTGGGACTACTTCGGTTCCTTCGGCCTGTTCTTTGAGGAAAAGGGCAAACGCCCCCGCTTCCCGGAGGACCTGAACCTTGAGCTGCTGGACGCGCTGAAGCTAAAGCGCCCCTGACAAAAGGAGACATCTCCATGGAAGCAAACACTCAGAATAAGGGCGTGCCCTTCTGCACCTGCCCGGACACCAAGTGCCCCAACCACCCCTCCAACCACGACAGGGGCTGCACGCCGTGCATCGCCAAGAACCTCGCCCAAAGGGAGATCCCCGGCTGCTTCTTCAGGAAAGCGGGGGGCGTAAAGCCCACCCCCGACTGGCACTTTGAGGACTTCGCCGCGCTTATAGACAGCATAAACGCGGAAAAAGCCGGAAAACAGTAAGCCCCGTACAAAATGACACCGCCGTAACGGCGGTGTCATTTTTTCAGCAGATGAGCCTGAACGACGAAAACTGCAGCGCGCCCTCGCCCTCGAAGGTGAAGTACAGCGCGTGCACGCCGTCGGGGATGTCCACCTCGCTTTCCCCGTCCGCCCAGACGTTGAAGTAGCCTATGGGTATCTCCCCCGCGCACCTGCCGCCTATGGACGTGGACACGATGAACCTGCCCCTCGCGTAGCCCATGGTGCGCACGGAGATGCGCCTGAGCCCCTTTATGTCAAAGTATTTGAAGCCCACCGTGGTGCCGGGGCGGATGTTGGCGATGAAGCTCTCCCCCTTTTCCCGGGGCTGCTGGGTGATCCTGGCGAAGCGGTCGTCCATCCAGCCCTGCCAGGGCACGTACACCTGCTCGTCCTTTCCGAAGATGTTGCAGGCGATGTAGGCGGGATACTCGCCCTCCCCCCTGAGGGGCTTTGCCGAGCCGCAGGAGGTGATCTCCGCCTGCTTTATACACCCGTCCGCCGTTATCTCCAGCTTCTCCAGGCAGCCCTGGCGGCTGTAATTGGTGCCGTTGGTGTGGCGGTGGTAGAACACGTACCACCGGCCTTCTATCTCAACTATGCTGCCATGGTTGTTGGAGCAGTAGAACAGGGGCATGTCTTTTCTTTTTCCGTTTTCAAGCCCCAGGTCGCAGCCGCTCACTGCCACGCCCATGTACTTAAAGCCGCCCGTGGGCGAGTCGCTCAGCGCCCAGCACAGCTCGTGGCACTTTTCGGAGGAGTAGATAAAGCAGTATTTGCCCATGAAGCGGCGGATGGAGGGCGCCTCGAAAAACGCGTGCCCCTCATACCCCGTGCCCTCGGAATACTCGCAGCCCGGCGCAACGAACACGGGCGCGCGTTTTACGGTCAGCATGTCGCTTTCCAGCACCGTGCACATCGCCCCGTGGCGGCTTTTGTCCCCCCGGGGGCAGAAGCCGGTGTATAGGTACACGCTGTCCCCCTCCGCCAGCACGCCCGGATCGAACTGGGGCTCGTCCCCGTCCTTTTCGCCCAGAAGCGTGCCGTCCGGGTAATGCACGTGGCCCAGGAACTCGTACTCCCCGGCGGGCGTGGAGCACACCGCCACGCTCACCGTGCCCCGGTCGGACAGCACGTAGAACAGGTAATACCTGCCGTCCTTGCCCACCGCCACGTCCGGCGCGTACAGGTTGCCCTGCATGTCCGCGTTCAGCGGGTCTTGGCTCTTTCTGTATATGACGCCCTCATACCGCCACGTGCCCAGGTCCGTTACGGGCGCGGACCAGCACACGTAGTCCCCCGGGCAGTACACGCAGCCCCCGAACTCGTCGTGGGAACCGTACACGTACACCCGGTCCCCGAACACGTAGGGTTCCCCGTCGGGCACGTACTCCCATGAGGGCAGGTAGGGGTTCGTGACCTGCCTCAGGTTCCTTTCGATCGACCTGTCCCCGCTGAATATCTCCCCGGCAGCCATGTTCCGTCCTCCGCATAAGCTTTTTTATTATTATACCGCCGCGCGTCGGGTCAGCGCAAGGCTTTACTTTTGTTGCCCGGTGCGCGTTTTTTATGCTATAATACTCAAAACGACAAACGGAGCGTGACAGAGATTTGAAAACGAACGTGGACATATCCTTCCACCCGTCCTGGTGGCACAGACACGCGGGCATAAATTTTGACGAGGGCTTCTTTTTCGACGCCCCCCGCCGCGTGGAAGACGACCGCGACATGCGCAGGGCGCTGTACGACCACTTCGGCGAGTACGGCATCGGGGAGAAAGACCCCGCCCCGCGCCCCATACTGTTTTCGGACCTGCTCGCCGCGGGCTTTCTGTACTCTCAGCTTTTGGGCTGCGAGGTGGAGTATACCGACGGCGACGCGCCCCAGGTGCTGCGCGCGGAGCTGGACGACAGAGCCGTATCAAAGCTCAGGGCGCCCGACCTGGACGCTTCCCCCCTGTGGCAGAGGGTTGAAAGCCAGATACGTTACCTGCGGGACCGCTTCGGCAGCGTGGAAAGCGCCATCAACCTGCAGGGCATACAGAACATCGCCCTGGACCTGAGGGGCCCGCAGCTCATGTACGATTATTACGACGACCCCGACCTGGCGCACCGTCTGCTTTCGGCGGCGACCGAGCTGAGCCTGGACATAGGCAGGCGCCTGTACGCGGTGTCCCCCGTGGTGTCGGGCGGCGTCACCTCCATAATCAAGCAGGCGCTGCCGGGCGTGTACCTGACCAGCAACTGCTCCGTGACCATGATCTCCCTCAAAATGTACCGGGAATTCCTGCTTGAGTACGACACGCTGCTGGCAAACGCCTTCCCCTGTTTCGGCATACACCACTGCGGCAGCAACATGGAAAGCGTGATCGAGGGCTACCTGGACGTGCCCAACCTTAAATTCATAGAGATCGGCGCGGGCAGCGACCTTAACAGGATAGCCTCCGCGCTTTCCGCCCGCGGCAGGCGGGACATGCTGTGCAACGTGCGCTATTCCCCCGTGAAGCTCAAGACCGCCGACCGCGCCGCGATAAAGGCCGACACCGAGGCCGCCGTCGCCGCCTTCGGTTCCGACGAAAACCTGTTCTTCTCCTGCGTGGGCATAGACGCGGACACAGACGACGAACACATAAAGGCGTACCTGTCCGTGTTCAGATAAATGACAGCTGTCAGCCATCAGCTTTTAGCTTTTAGAGGCTGACGCGAAAGGACTGTCAGGCACGCTTGACGCGGCGCCCCGCCGCGTCATTGCGAGCGGTCGCAGACCGCGTGGCAATCCGTATCCCCATAAAATAAAGAACGGATCGCCACAGCCACTCACTTTGTTCGCGTCTTCGCGATGACGCATGAATAAACCGACGCACCGACCAACGACCGTGAGAGGTACAGATTGCCACGCGGTCTGCGACCGCTCGCAATGACGTAGAAAGACCGCC
>JAGCIC010000105.1 GCA_017648805.1 Clostridia bacterium | reverse complement strand
GGTGAATTCGTTGCGGAGCTTTTTGTACTGGCCGAACATGTAGCCGATCTCGCGGGCGCCCACGCCGATGTCGCCGGCGGGCACGTCGGTGTCCGCGCCGATGTGGCGGGAAAGCTCGGTCATAAGCGCCTGACAGAAACGCATGACTTCGCCGTCGCTCTTGCCCTTGGGATCGAAGTCGCTGCCGCCCTTGCCGCCGCCCATGGGCAGGCCGGTCAGGGAGTTCTTGAATATCTGCTCAATGCCCAGGAACTTGAGAATGGACAGGTTCACGCTGGGATGGAAGCGCATGCCGCCCTTGTAGGGGCCGATGGCGGAGTTGAACTGCACGCGGTAGCCGCGGTTCACCTGAACCTGGCCCTTGTCGTCCACCCAGCTCACGCGGAAGGTGATGATCCTTTCGGGCTCGATGATCCTCTCCGCGATGCCGGCCTTTTCCAGTTCCGGACGCGCGTCGAACACGTTCTGCAGGCTCTCCAGCACTTCGCGCACTGCCTGAAGATATTCCTTCTGTTCCGGGTCGCGCTTCACTGCGGCCTCATATACTCCCGCAAGATAGCTGTTATGAAACTCCATAGTCGCGTCTCCTTCATTTTTATGGATTTGCAGCCGAAAACATGACTGTAAATGAAATTGGAACGATTATACCATTCATATAAGCATTTGTAAACAGGTGAAATCGGATTATAAGGCGCTGAGATAAAATTTAATATAGAAAAAATATGCGAAAAGCGGGCATTTGCCTGAAAATCGGGCCCGTATTGTGGTATAATTATAGTCAGGTATTTATATGCTGTAAAAGGGGAAAGACTATGCCGCTGATTCCGAACAAACATCCGATGCCCACTCAGGACCCGCTGGAAAGGGCACATAATTTCAACGAAGTCGCCCTGGGCTACACGCCCGAGATCGCCCGGGAGGAAGCTCAGCGCTGCCTGAACTGCAAAAACAGGCCCTGTGTGCAGGGCTGCCCGGTGAACATCGACATTCCCGGCTTCATTTCCTGCCTTAAAAACGGGGACAGCGAAGGCGCCTACGCGGTGATAGCCGGGTCATCCAGCCTGCCCGCCGTGTGCGGCAGGGTGTGCCCCCAGGAGAGCCAGTGCGAGAAGGAATGCACCATGGGCATCAAATTCGAGCCCGTGGCGATCGGCCGCCTGGAACGTTTCGCGGCGGACGAGCACAACAAACGGGGGATAAAAGAAGTGAACACCCCGGCGGAGGACGCGCCGAAGGTGGCGGTGGTGGGCTCCGGCCCCAGCGGTCTTTCCTGCGCGGGCGAGCTGGCGCGCCACGGGGTAAAGGTGAGCGTGTTCGAGGCGCTGCACCGCCCGGGCGGAGTGCTGGTGTACGGCATTCCCGAATTCCGTCTGCCCAAGGCCATCGTGAGCCTGGAGGTAGAGGGGCTGGAAGCCATGGGCGTAGAGTTCTTGACCAACGTGGTGATCGGGCGCACGCTCACGGTCGACGAGCTGCTCGAGCAGGGCTACAAGGCCGTATTCATAGGCAGCGGCGCGGGCCTGCCGGGCTTTATGGGCATACCAGGAGAGGCGCTTAACGGCGTGTATTCCGCCAACG
>JAGCIC010000104.1 GCA_017648805.1 Clostridia bacterium | reverse complement strand
GTCTGAAAACAAAAATGTTTCACGTGAAACATCCGCTCCCGCGCGGGTGTTTTTTCATGGATCTCAGCGGGAAAGGAGCCGAATGAACGTTTACAGCCTGTTTGCTCCCGTGTACAAAGACGTATACGAGGACATAAAACACGCCCGGGTGAAGGAATACTTCCTAAAGGGCGGGCGGGGTTCCGGCAAAAGCACCTTCGCCTCCATATGCGCGGTGATGGCGTTGCTCAGGGACAAAAGCGCCAACGTGCTGGTGCTGCGCAGGTACATGTCCACCCTGCGGGATTCGGTGCTGCCCCAGCTGGTCAGGGCGGCGGACATGCTGGGGGTGGGTCACCTTTTCGAGGTCAGGCTCTCCCCGCCCTGCCTTATCTACAGGCCCACGGGCCGGAAGATCCTTCTGAGGGGCGCGGACGACCCCATGAAGAGCAAGGGCCTCGTGCCGGAAAACGGGCACTTCTCACTGGTGTGGTTCGAGGAAGCCAGCGAGGAAAGATCGCTTAAGGACATCCGTTCCATCATCCAGAGCGCGCTCAGGGGCAGCGACGCTGCCGTGTGCCTTTACACCTTCAATCCCCCCTCCGACCCCTCCCACTGGATCAACCGCCTTTGCCTGGACCCGCCTGCCGGCGCGAAGGCGAAGCACACCTGTTACCGCGACCAGCCGAAAGAGTGGCTGGGCGAAAGGTTCCTGTTCGAGGCGGAGAGGCTGAAGCAGGCCGACCCGCAGGCGTATCTGAACGAGTACGAGGGCGTGCCCACGGGAAAAGGCGGGCGCGTGTTCACCAATCTGGACATCCGTGAGATCTCCGACGGGGAGGCGGACGCCTGCGACAAATGCTTTCTCGGGCTGGACTTCGGCTTCGCCCTGGACCCGGACGCGCTTACCCTGTGGGGCTGGGACCGCAAGCGGCAGAAGCTGACCGCGCTTGACGAAAAAGTGAGCCGCGGGCAGGACAGCGCGCTGCTGGCGGCGGAGATCCACAAAATGGGCGGCAAAAGCGTGGTGTACTGCGACAGCGCGGACCCACGGCTGATAAAGGAGCTGAAGAGCCTGGGAGTGAACGCGGCGGCAGTCAAAAAGGGTCCCGGCTCGCGGGAAAGCTCCATCAGGTGGCTGAGCACGCTGAGCAGCATCGTGATCGACCCGAAGCGCACGCCCAACATCGCCCGGGAGTTTTCCGAATACTGCTACGAGACGGACAAAAACGGGGAGTACATCCCCGCGTATCCCGACCGTAACGACCACACCATCGATTCCTGCCGCTACGCGCTGGAGAGGGAGATGAGCGTCAAAAGGGCGTTCAGCTGTTAGCTGTTTTAGCCGTTAGCTGTTAGCTGTTAGCTATTAGCTGTCAGAATGCGCCGCGGCGCGTGAATAGGGACGGGCAGACGGAGAAGCTTATGCTTTGGTGTGTCATTGCGAGCGGTCAAAGACCGCGTGGCAATCCTTTCCTTTCTGATAAGGCTGCGGATCGCCGCATCTCCCGGGGAGGCTCGCATTGTGCAACGAAAATGACCGCCGACCGCCGACTTAAGACAATTTACCTGCTGCGCGTACCGCCGGTTCGGATATGAAAAAGGAGGAAACCATGATACAACGACCCGCATCCATGCTTAGGGGCACCGAGCCCACGCCCGGGCTGCTCAGGGGCGTGATAGACGAATTCGAGCGGGGGCACGAGCGCCTTTCCCGCCTTAAACAGTACTACCTGGCCGAAAACGACATCCTGTCCCGCGCGGCGCGCCCCGCCCTGCCCAACGTCCGCCTGCCCCATGCCTTTGCCAGGTACATCGTTACGGTAGCCACCGGATACCTGGTGGGCGAAAGCGTGGGTTACCGCGCCCGGGAGGAGGATTCCGACGCCCTGGACCGGGTGCTCGAAGCGTACAAACGCATGAACGCCCCCGCCGTGGACGTGGAAAACGCCCGCAACGCCTCCATATACGGGCGCGGCGTGGAGATCGTGACCTCGCTGCCCGGGGAGCACCTGCCCCGCAGCTTCGCCCTGTCGCCGGAAAGCGCCTTCGTGGTGTATGACGACACCCCCGCCTGCCGCCCCCTGTTCGGGGTGTATCTGAGCCGCGCCGCGAAGGAGGACGGCTCGCCGGGCCCGCTGTCCGCCCGGGTGTACACGCGCAAGACCGCCTCCCGCTGGGAGCTTACGGGGAAGGGCTTCGAGATAATGGAGTCCGTCCCCCATTTTTTCGAGCGCGTGCCCATGGTGGAATACTGGAACGACGAGCACGAAAAAGGGGATTTCGAGTGGATCCTGCCCCTGATTGACGCCTACGACCTGCTCCAGTCCGACCGCGTCAACGACAAGCAGCAGGCGGCGGAAAAACTGCTGGTGCTCACGGGCTGCGCGCTGGACACGGACGAACAGGGGCGTCCGCCCTGGCTGCAGCTCAGGATGGACAAGGCGCTGTGCCTGCCTGACGGGGACGCGAAGGCGGAGTATTTAAGCGGCCACATGGACGAAAACGGCAACGAGATACTCAAGGAGTCCCTGGCGCGGGACATCCACAAGCTGTCCCTGGTGCCCGACCTTTCCGAACGGAGCTTCGCGGGGAACTTGAGCGGCATCGCGCTCCAATACCGGCTGCTGGGGCTGGAGCAGCTGTGTTTCGTGAAGCAGCAGTGGTTCACCGAGGGGCTCAAGACCCGCCTCGCGCTGTTCGCCCGGGCGCTGGAAGTGTGGGATGGGGTTACGTTCGACGCGGGAAACGTCACCGTAAGCTACACCCGCAGCCTGCCGGAAAGCCCTGACGACACCGCACGGTTCATAAAGGCGGCGGGCGACGCGGGCGCCATGTCCACCCGCACCATGGTCAAGACCCTGCACAAGACCGCCGACTGGGACGAAAAGGACGTTGAAACGGAGGCGGAAAGGATAGAAAGGGAGACGGCGGGCGGTCAAAGGCAACCCAAACAGCAAGCATAAGGAGGAAAACATGAACGAAGAGATCAGAAACGAGACAGAAGAAGAGAACACCCGTGAGGAACTGGACCAACTGAAGGCGGAGATTAGGGCGCGCAGGCTGCTCAGCGACAGCGGTCTGCCCGAGGAAGCGCTTAAACTGCTGGACACGTCCCGCCCGGACGGGCTGGAAGCGCAGGTCTCGGCGCTGAAGGAGCTTGTCAGAAGCGAGGCGGCGCGCCTGTGCGAAGAACGGCTGGCGGGCATGGCGCCTTCGCCCCTTTCCGCGCCTGTCAATTACGACGAAATGACCGACAGGGAGTATTACGCCCTGAAAATGCGGTAAAGCGGCGACTTTGCCGCCCGCGCCGGATCTTTCCGCACGGATGCCCGCCCGGCGGCGGTACGTACCCAATATCAGCAACATTATCATAGGAGGAAACAACAAATGGCAAACAGTTTCATTACCCTCAAAACCATCGCCCGCAAGGCGCTGCCCGCGCTTATGGATGAACTGGTGTTCCCCGCCCTGTGCTCCCGCGACCTGAGCGAGGACTTCGGGGAACTGGGCGACACCGTGCAGGTGCGCAAGCCCTCCCGCCTGGAAGCCCGTGAATTCGACGCCGTGAACGGCGTGGACTATCAGGACATAAAGGAAGAGAGCGTGGACGTCACCCTTACTACCCTGGCTACGGTGGATGCCGCAGCGGGCGCGGTGGAGACCGCGGTGTCCCTGGGCAGCGAGGAAGCCCTGGAGCGCGACTTTATACTCCCCGCCGCCCGTGCGCTGGCCGCGAAGATAAATTCCGACGGGCTCAAGCTGTACAAGGACGTGTACGCCAACGTGGGCACCGCGGGCACGGCGATATCGTCCCTGAACGACCTGTCCAAAGTAAGGAAGGCGCTCAATCTGGCGCGCGTGCCGGAGTTCGGGCGCAAGCTGATCGTCGATCCCGAGGCGGACGCAAAGCTGATAACCATCGAGCAGCTCACCTCCGCAGCCCATTCCGGCGATACCGGCGCGCTCAGAAACGGCAGCCTGGGCCGTATATTCGGCATGGACGTATACACCACCCAGGCGGTGGAAAAGCACGTGTCGGGAGTGACCGGCACGTCCGTCACGCTGGAAAGCGCCGCTTCGGAGGGAGACGAAAGCGCGCATCTCGCGGGCACGAGCCTGACCGGCAGCTTCGTTAAGGGCGACCTGATAAAGATCGGCTCCGACAGCTACACCGTCACCGAAGGCGTGACTGCCGCGTCCAACAAGGCCACGGTCAAGCTGTCTCCCGCGCTCAAAGCCTACGGCGCGGGCACGGCTGTCACGCTGGCGGGCAGCCACACCGCCTGCCTCGCCTTCGATCCGCGGGCTTTCGTGTTCGTATCCAGGCCCCTTATCAATCCCGACGGCCAGGGCGTGGAAAGCTACGTTACCAACTTTAACGGCCTCTCACTGCGCGTCACCAAGGGCTACGACCAGAAGTACAAAAAGAGCACCTACTCCATGGACGTGCTCTACGGCTTCAAGACAGTGTACCCGGAACTGGCCGTGAGGGTGTTGGGATGATCCCCGAAGCGAAGCGCCCGGGCGCGATAGAACTGGAGATAACAAGGGCGGGCGGGGGCGATGCTCCCGCCTGCCGAATTACGGGCGTCAGGGCGGTAAAGGGCGCGCCTCAGAGCGTGATCACCCTGGCGGGCGAACGGCTGTATCCCCGGAAAGAGGAGGAAGCGGAATACCGCTTTCACATTTCCCGCCTGTACGGGAAGGCGGACCGGATACTTATAGACGTGATGCTGGACTACATTGACGGGCGCGGCAGCGACGAGTACGATGTGACGGTATATCTGGACGGCACTGCGGTCAGGACCCTGCCCGGCTGCCGCCTTGTCACGGACATGAAGGACGTGATAGTGGTCGGATAGCGGCCCGGAATGACCGGCCCGCTTCCGACGGGCGTGACTCCGGATACGAAAATGTTTCACGTGAAACATTTTTTGGAAAAAAACCCGGAAATGGGTTAAAACCTGCCGGAAACGGCGCGAAAGGAGGCAAAATGAACATTTACGACATAGAAAACCTGATCGAAACGCGGGTCAGGGAGCTGACGGAAAGGTATCTGGAGGAAAGGCTGTACGACGCGGTGAGCGACGTGCTGGCGGGCAGCGTGCTTCTGGGCGAAGCTGCCGCGAACGCCATAAACAAGTCACGCTCAAGCCAGGGAAAGGAGGAACTGGAATTATGAGCCAAGTAATGAGGTTAGCGCAGGGTAACACAATATTCGACGGCCTGCCGTCCCCGACTTTCTGCCGCATAAACGCCGAGAACCTGCTGATGCCCTGCAGGAACGTGTTCGGCAGCCTGGCGGACAGCGAGGCGCTGTTCAAGCGGCACGTGCGGGCGGAATGGAAATGCCTGAGCGAAGAGGAGGCCGGGGACATACTGGACATAATCACCTCGGGCCGCTTCTCGATCATACTGAACGCGGCTCAGGGCGGCGGTTCCCCCTGCGGGGACTACGTGTGCGCGGACTATCTGTGCGATCTGACGGGAGTGAAAGACTCCCGGGCGGAGTACTCCCTGAGCTTCAGCGCCAGAGAGGTATAAAAGGAGGCATGAATGAGGCTGTATGAGTTGAGCGCCCTGACCCCGGCGGGAGAGACCTGCGTGCTGGACCGGGAGAGCGTGCTGTCCGCCGTGATCGAGGAGGCGCTGGGCGAAGGCTTTCCCGTCGGCAAAACGCCCTCCAAGCGCTTCACCCTGCGTCTGGCGCCCTACATCTATCCCCGGGCGGAGCGGCTGATGGGCGCGCTTATGCGCCTTAAGCTTCAGACCGAGGAGGGCGAGGTGCTCCCCGCGGGGGTGTTCCGGGTAACGGAAGTGCAGCGGGAGCCAAAGCAGGTGACCCTGTACGGCGCGGACGAGATGAGCCTGAAGATGGAGGAAGGCTTTACCGACCGCCTGAGCTACCCGATGACGCTCAAGGGGCTCGTGATGAGTTTTGCCGCGCTCGCGGGCTGTCAGATGGCGGAGGGCGGCTTTATTTCGTCCCAGAGCGCGGTATCCGCCCGCCCGGAGTGGAAAACGCCGCTCACACTCCGCCAGGCGGCGCGCCAGACCGCTGCGGCGATTGGCGGGCTGATAGGCGTGAACTACTCGGGCGAAATGTACGCGAAAAGTCTGAACGAAGAAGCGAAATTCACCCTGGCAGCTGACAGGCTCAGCGAGATGAAACTGGGCAGCGGGGTCTTCAGCCTGAACGCGCTGGAATATAAGCAAGGCGGGGAGAGCATGACGGTGAAAACGGACGCGTCGCTGCCCTTTAAGGCGCACAATTCCCTGTCCCTCGGCGAAAACCCCCTTCTTAATCGCGCCCGGATAAGCGCAGTGCTCTCCGCGCTCAACGGGACGGAGTTCCGGCGGGGCGAAGTTGCAACCGACGAGGAGATTCTGCCCCAGGCAGGAGACTCCTGCTTTTTGGAAGACGAAAGCGGCGTTTCGCATCGGCTGCTGGTCACTTCCATAAGGGCGAGCCTGACGGGCGGCGTGTGGCGGGTAAAGCTGATAAGCGCGCTGCCCACGGGCGAAAGCGCGTCCCCCGACGCCGCAAGGCGGCTTCTGGCTCCCGAAGGCGGGCTGAACCCGGACGTGATAAACAACTTCTCCGCCCGGGTGGCGGCGCTGGTGAGCGCGTATATCGAAAACCTGTCCGCGGACCGGATAAAGACCAACGGTCTGCTGGCGAAATTCATAGACGCTGCGTTTCTGAGGGCGGAAGAGATCTCCGCTTCGGAAGTGACCGCCGACGCGCTGACAGCCATGGCGGTGGAGATAGTGAACGCCACGGTCAGGAAGCTGGACGCGGGCACGGTGGAATCCGACGCGCTTTCGGCGGGCGCGGCAAAGCTGCTGGCGGCGAAGATAAACAGCCTTACGGCGGGAAGCATACTTACCGACGAACTCGCTTCTGCCCTTGCGGCGTTCACGGTGATCGCCGCGGGCAGCGCGTCCTTCGACCGGGCTGCGGTCACGCACCTGCTGGCAAACGCCCTTGAGCTGGAGTACGGCGCGGGCGGGGACGTGTTCATAAAGAACCTTTCCGCCGATTACGCCAAACTGGTGCGCGCCCGGGTGGGCGACCTGTGCGTCAGGGCGGCGGACGGGAAGTATTACCTGCTCAGCGTGGGCGCGGACGGCTCCGTTTCCGCTTCGGAGTACGCGGGCATAAGCGGCAGCGAGATAACCGAGGGCGTGACGGGCGCCGGGCAGACCATAATCGAGACGGAGATCGCCGCGGGCGACCTGTCCGCGTCCACGATAAAGGGCGTGTACGCGCTGAT
>JAGCIC010000103.1 GCA_017648805.1 Clostridia bacterium | reverse complement strand
GGAAGGCCTGGACGCCCGGATAAAAGAGTATCTGAACGGGATAAAGCTGAGCGAACTCATGAGATGAGCAAAAAGCCGCTGTAAAGCGGCTTTTTTTACGGCGGCAAAGTCGGGCCGTTCAATAAGGACGGCATAACAAAAACGGAGAGGAACGATCCTCTCCGTTTTATGCTGCGCAGCCGCTTAGTCGGCTTCTTCGGGGGCGATGGTCAGATCGCTGCCGAAGAAGTACTTGACGGACAGCGCGCTTATCACGCCTTCGTTATTGAGCTCCTCGAGCGCGGCGTTGACCGCGTTAACGAAGCTTTCGCTGTCGGCGCCCTTGGGCATTACCGCGCACACGCTGGTGGCGGAATTGTACTTGGCGGCGATTTTGATGGGCGCGTCGGGGCGGGCGGTCATGTAGTCGATGAAGGAAACCTCCGCGTTGATGGTCGCGTCCACGCGCTTGGTCATGAGCAGCTCGATGGTCATGTCGAAGTCGTCTATGCCCACGTTGGTGGCGCCGTAGCTCTCCGCGAGCTCCGCGTAAGTGGAGGACATGGTGTTGGCGCTCTGCTTGCCGTTCAGGTCCTCAAAGGAAGTGATGCTGTCGTCGTCGGCGCGCACTATGAGCACCGCGTAGTTGTAGGCGTAGGGGGCGGAGAAAGCGAACTTCTCGGCCCTTTCCTCGGTGTAGTCGACGCCGTTGAAGACTATGTCGTAGCGGCCCGCGTCCACGCCGGCG
Source organism: Clostridia bacterium (assembly GCA_017648805.1). Next base: position 1,546 of record JAGCIC010000103.1, on the reverse strand, counting down.
AAAATGCTGTCCCAGGGGCACTCCTCGAACACGGCTTCCACGCCCAGCTTTTCAGCCACGGCTTTGGCGACTTCCACGTCGAAGCCCACCAGCACGTCGTCATCGTTGTGGTACGTCCAGGGCTGCCATACGCCCTCCATGGCCACCACCATTTTGCCGCTTTCCTGTATGCGGGCAAGCATGTCCTTATCCTCCGCATGGGAGGGAATCAGCATCAGTCCCAGCGCGAGAACCAGCGCCAGTGCGAGTGCGAAAACTTTCTTCATGAAAAGTTCCTCCTGTGTCTATATATCGCGAAGCGAGCTCAGCGCTCGCCCAACGTCTTAATGAAAGCCTGCGCGCGGGGCGACTTCGGAGAATCGAAGAACTCCTTTGACGGGCCTTCTTCGGCGATCACGCCTCCGTCCATGAATATCACCCGGTCAGCCACGTTGCGGGCGAAGTTCATCTCGTGAGTGACCACCAGCATGGTCATGCCCTCTGCGGCCAGGTCCTGCATGACCTGGAGCACTTCGCCTATCAGCTCCGGGTCAAGGGCGCTGGTGGGCTCGTCGAAGTAGATTATCTCGGGCTTGTAAACCAGGCTGCGGGCGATGGCCACCCGCTGCTGCTGGCCGCCGGAGAGCTGGGAAGGATAGTAGTCGCAGCGGTCGCCCAGACCCACCTTTTCCAGCGCTTCACGGCCCAGCTTCAGCGCGTCCGCCTTGTTCACGCCCCGGGCGGTTATCAGCCCTTCTATGACGTTGCCCAGCGCGGTGCGGTTGAAGAACAGGTTGTAGCCCTGGAACACGAAGCCCGTCTTTTTCCTTAAGCGGTTGATGTCCCGGCGGCGCATGCGGCTCAGGTTATAATCCTCGCCGTCGAAGGTGAAGGTGCCCGAGTCCGCCTTCTCAAGGAAGTTCAGGCAGCGCAGAAGCGTGGTCTTTCCGGAACCGGATGGGCCTATTATAGCAACAACCTCGCTTTTGTCAACACTCAAATCGATGCCTTTGATAACTTCTGTGGCGGAAACTTTTTCGCTGCGCTTTTTGAACAGCCTGTCCCGCCAGGTGACTTCCGGGCGGAAACTCTTGTACAGGTCTTTTACGGAGATTATAGGCATAGGCACCTCTTAAAGCTTGATGTCCAGGTATTTGCCCGCCCTGACCCTGCGGTACATGAGCAGCGTGCGCACGTATGCGTCGATCACGAAGGCGATCCAGGGGCCGGTGTAGGCAAAGTAGAACTGGGGGAACGCTTTGTTCAGCGGGTAGCACAGGGCCCAGGTGAGCAGGGGACGCAGTATGGCCACGGAGATCAGGGAACACAGCGCCACGAATTTGACGTCTCCCGCGCCACGCAGGCAGCCTGAGTAGATCACGCGGCCGTTCTGGGGGATGATGCCGAACAGTATCACTATGAACGCCATGGACGCGCCGGTTATGACGACATCCTTGTCGGTGAACAGCCGTGCAAGGTCTTTTCTCAGGAAGAAGAACAGCGCTATCAGCACGAAGGAGATGAACAGGCCCATCTGGGAGCAGATCCTGGCGTAGCCCCGCGCCTT
>JAGCIC010000102.1 GCA_017648805.1 Clostridia bacterium | reverse complement strand
TATCTGATACCGGGCAACCACGAGCAGTATTCCCCGGAAAAATGGAAGGAGATAACCGGCTCGGAAAGATATCTCACCGCAGCAAAGGACAACGCCATGTTCATCATGACCGACTCCTACGCCGGCGACCTGGGCCCGGCAGCGGACAGCGACGGCACCTACGTCCCCACGGACTGCGCCTGGGTGAAGGAGCAGCTGGAGAAATACCCCTGCGAGAACGTCTTTATCTGCGCCCACGGCTTTGAGATACCCAAGGAAACCGATGAATTCAGGCAGCTGGTGAAAAACGAAAACCGTATCAAATGCCTGTTCCAGGGGCATTACCACCAGTCTAAGGTCATAGACCCGGGGCCGGACTGGGGCGGCAAAAAGATACTTCAGACCGGCAATTACTCCTACACCAGCGACCCGGGCGGGCCGGAAGCAAGCTTTTGGGGCTACAGGCTCCTTTATATAGACGGGAGCAGGCTGTCAAGCGAATACGTAATGTGCGCCTGCGACTTTGTTCACGAGGGCAAAAAAATGCATATCGACAGACATTCTGTGGATAGCTGGAATAATTAAAAAAGAGGATAGTTATGAGCAACAAACTGAAAGTAGCCATTGTAGGCGCCGGAGGCATCTCCGAAGTGCATATAGCGGGCTATAAAGCCCTGGACAACGTGGAGCTGTACGCTCTGTGCGACATCAACGAAGAGCGGCTCAAAGAAAAGGGCGCCCGCCACGGCGTGAGCCGCCTTTTCACCGACGAAGCCGAGATGCTCAGGGCCCTGCCCGAGATAGACGCGGTGAGCGTCACCACCTGGAACTCCCAGCACGCCCCCTGCGCCATCATGGCCCTGGAAGCGGGCAAGCACGTTATCTGCGAAAAGCCCATGGCCATGAACGCCGAGGAAGCGGCGGCCATGGAAGCCGCGGCCAAAAAGGCGGGCAAGCTTTTGATGATAGGCTTCGTGCGCCGTTTCGGCAACGACTGCGAAGTGCTGAAGGATTTCATAGACGCGGGAGACTTCGGCGAGATATATTACTGCAAGGCCAACTACACCAGGCGCAACGGCTGCCCCGGAGGCTGGTTCGGCGACAAGTCCCGCTCCGGCGGAGGCCCTCTCATCGACCTGGGAGTCCACGTGATCGACCTGGTGCGCTACCTTATGGGCAACCCCCAGCCCGTCAGCGTTTTCGGTGCCACCTTTGACAAGCTCAAGGACCGGCCCGGCATCAAGTCCCTTGCGGCGGGCTACACCGCCGCCGACGCGGGACGGGAAAAGCCCAAGTTTGACGTGGAAGACCTGGCCACGGCCCTGGTCCGCTTCGACAACGGAGCGGTGCTCCACGTGGAAGCGGCCTTCAGCATGTACATCCCTCACGACAAGGGCATCATCGAGCTCTACGGCACCAAGTCCGGCGCGGTGCTGGACCCCGAGCTTACCATATACACCCAGCAGAACAACTATCTGACCAACGTGACCATGGCAGGCAGCACGGCGCTGAGCTTCACCGGACTGTTCGAAAACGAGATAGCCCATTTCGTGCGCTGCATCACCGACGGCATCCCCTGCCGCAACCCGGCGGAAGACGGCGTGGCCCTCATGAAGATACTGGACGCGGTATATGAATCCGCCGCCACCGGCCACGAAGTCATCATCAAATAGCCCATTCAAACAATCTCCCCGCTCAACTGGCGTTGAGCGGGGAGCATTTTATACCCGGATTCATTTGTCCTTCGGATGTCTCACCAGCTTGCGCCAGCCCTCCCAGTCCTTTTCGGTGGGAACGGGAGGCTCTACAGTCAGGGTCTTATCGAGACAGCCTTTCATGACGTATTTATTTGTCTCGTCATCAAAAACGAGTTCCTTGCTGAAAAGCAGTTTCAAATAATCCCGCTTGC
>JAGCIC010000101.1 GCA_017648805.1 Clostridia bacterium | reverse complement strand
GGTATGTCCACCGCTGCCGGACTGTATCAGTCGGTGGTCGGGTTCGTGCTGATCATCATATCCAACAAGATCGTTCGGCACGTGGACGAAGAATCGGCGCTGTTCTGAGGAAAGGAGGGGACGGTAAGTGAGCAAACAAAAAGAAGACAACTCCTTTCTGAAGATCAACCGGATCAAACCGGCGACGAACGCTTTTTTCAGCGTGTTCATGAGCGTCGTCGCCGTGCTTACCGTGGTGCCGGTGGTGCTGGTGTTCATCATATCCATAACCTCGTCGGAAAGCCTCACTTTCCGCGGCTTCAGCTTTTTCCCGCTCAGCACCAGTTTTGTGGCCTATGACAGCCTGTTCAAGACCGGTTCCCAGCTGGTGGACAGCTATGTGGTGACCATAGTGGTGACCGTCCTGCACACGTTTATGAGCGTGCTGATAATGACCATGTACGCCTACGTGCTGGCTCAGCAGCGCTTTTACGCCAAAAAGTTCTACACGTTCATGGTGTTTTTCACGATGCTGTTTTCCGGCGGCCTGGTGCCCTCATACATCATAAACGTGAACGTGCTGCACCTGTACGACACTTTCTGGATACTGGTGTTCAGCAGCATGGTGAGCGCCTTCAACATCATAGTGCTAAGGACGTTCATATCCACCACGATTCCCATAGAACTTTTCGACGCGGCGCAGATAGACGGCGCGACGGAGTTCAGGATATTCGGCAGCATAGTGATCCCGCTGTCCAAGGCGGGGCTCGCCACCATCGGCCTGTTCGTGCTGGTGGGCAAATGGAACGAGTGGTTCACCGGAATGCTTTATATCGACAATCCCAAGCTCGTCCCGCTTCAGACCATGCTCACGCGCATACAGCAACAGATCGACTTCATAAAAAACAACTCGTCCCTGGCGTCTTCTCCCGACGGCATGGCGCTGCTTAAGAAGATGCCCTCCGAGCAGACGCGCATGGCCATCCTGGTGCTTACCACGGTGCCCATACTGTTTGCATATCCCTTCTTCCAGCGATTCTTCATCCACGGCATGACGATCGGAAGCGTGAAGGGTTAACATGTATCCATGCCGGAATGATCCGGTAAAAATATAGGAGGTATTTAAATGAAAAAGCTCACCCGCATTCTCAGCGTACTTCTCGCACTGGTGATGCTGCTGGGCCTCACGCCCGCGATGGCAGACGAACCCGTCACGCTTGACTGGTATGTCGCCACGAACGTGTCCCCGGACAGCCAGACCGTGTTTGACGCGATCAACGCCTATCTGCTGGAGAAGATCAACGCCAAGATCGAATTCCACTGGATCGATGCTTCCGAGTATTCTTCCAAGGTCAGCCCGATGATACTCAGCGGCCAGAAGATGGACATCATCAACTGCAACAGCGGCATCGGCTATGTGGACTACGTGATGAAGGACGCGTTCCTCCCCATCGAGGACCTGCTGCCCGAGTACGCGCCCGAGACCTACGCCATGATCCCCGAGGGACTGTGGAGCGCCATGAAGGTGAACGGCCACATCTACGGCATTCCCTCCTACAAGGATTCCGTCAAGATGTACGCCGTCATGGTCAACAAGACCCTGGCCGAAGAGATCGGCCTTGAGCTCCCCGAGACCGTGAAGGACTATCAGGACATGATCCCGATCCTGCGCGAAGCTTTCGAGAAGCGCAACGAACTGCATCCCGAATACAAGCTCAGCGAGACCGAGTACGTCCCCATGAGCCGTACCTTCCCCGACCTTGACCAGTGGGCTCCCTATGAGACCATCAACGGCCTGGCGGCCGTGAACGTACCCGGCATCGAAGCCTTCGAGGGCCTGGGCGCCGGCGAAACCGTGTTCAACATCTATGCCACTCAGGAATACCGCGATCTGTGCAACACCGTCGCCGAACTGGTAAGCGAAGGCGTGCTGCATGAGAATCCCTGGTACTGGGATCCCGACAGGATCTACAACCAGGATCCTTCCGCGTACCTGGTGACCGACATCGGCAACGGCTACGTTTACGTGGATGAGCACAAGGATTCCCCGAACTTCATCACCACGATGGTGCCCTTCGAGGACAACCTGGCCACCACCAACTACCTGCAGGCCGCCGTCAACTCCATCAGCGCCAAGTGCGAGAACCCCGAAGTCGCCATGAAGGCGCTCGAGCTCATCAACACCGATCCTTTCGTGGCCACCGCGCTGCGCTTCGGCCTTGAAGGCACCCACTGGGTACAGAGCGAAGAGGAGAACGTGATCTCCTTCGCCGGCACCAAGAACGAGGATTCCAGCAACCGCGCCCACTACTACTGGTACGGCGCCAACTTCGGCGCTCTGGTATACTCCAAGGTACCCCAGGGTTATCCGAACAACTTCATGGATCTGATCAAGGCTGCCAACGAGAACGCCATCTCTGACACCAACCTGGGCTTCATCTTCGATCCCTCTCCCGTGCAGAACGAGATCGCCGCTTGCAGCGCCGTTATCGACGAGTACACCACTCCCCTCAAATGGGGCTGGATCGCCGCCGCTGACGTAGACGCTCAGATCGACGAGTTCGTAGCCAAGCTGAACGCTTCCGGCGCCGAGGCCATCGTAGCCGAGGCTCAGGCCCAGCTGGATGCCTGGAGAGCCGAAAACAAGTAACCAAACCTTTCCAAACGCGGGCGGCTTCCCCCCTAAGGGCAGCCGCCCTTTTGATGAGACGGGCGCTTTGCCTGCGGCCGCAGAAGTGAAGCTGGAGGATTATACAATGCAGGACAGACTGTTTGAGACCGTATCTCCCGAATCGCTGGGCATACCCTCGGGGAGCGTGATACGTTTTCTGGACAAGATGAAAACGTACGGGTTCCCGATCCACTCCTACATAGTGACGCGCCGCGGAAAGATCGCGGCGGAGGGCTATACCGCCCCGTTCGGGCCCGATACCAAACACCGCATGTATTCGGTGAGCAAGAGCTTCACCTCTGTGGCCATAGGTATGCTGATAACCGAAGGCCGACTGAGCCTTGACGACACGGCGTCGTCGTTCTTCCCGGAATACCTGCCAGAAAAACCGTCGCCCTACACCCTGCGGGCGACGGTGCGCGACCTGCTGCGCATGGCTACGCCGAACGAGGAGGGTTCATACAACTGGGACTCCCCGGATTTTGTCCGTACGTTTTTCGACAACGACATCATCAAGCACGAACCCGGCACCATCTTTCACTACGACACGGCGGGCACCACGGTGCTTATGGCCATAGTGGAAAAGCTGGCGGGAAAAAAGATACTGGAGTATATGCGCCCCCTGTTCGACGCGCTGGGCATATCTAAGGACATCTGGTGCGTCGAAACGCCGGAGGGACGCTCCTGGACGGGCAGCGGCATCCTCTGCACGCCGCGCGACCTGCTTAAATTCGGACAGTTCTGCCTGAACAAAGGCGAATGGAACGGCAAACAGTGGGTGGACAGGCAGTACATGACCGAGGCGACCACCAAGCAGATAGACATCACCACCGCAGATTCCAGTTACATCCGGGACGGCTACGGCTACCAGTTCTGGATAATGCGAAACGGCGGCTTTGCCTGCTGCGGCATGGGCTGCCAGTACGCGTTCATGGACCCGGAGACCGACACGGTGATGGTTATGACCGCCGACACACAGGGCATAAACAACGCCGAGGACGCGATCAAATACGCGTATTACGACCTGCTCGATGCCATGGCGGACGGACCCCTGCCCGAGAACGGGGAGGAGCTAAAGCGCTTAAGGGAGTATGTCACCGAGATCCCCATGCATCCGGGCAGAGAGGACAGCCCGCTTGCAGCCAAAGTGTCCGGAGTCACTTACGACTTTGAGGGCAATCTGTTCGGCTTCAAGTGGATGCGCGCGGACTTCGGGAGCGACAAACTGCGCCTGAGCTTTGAGAAGCCGAACGGCCGTTTCACCGTTGATTTCGGTATGGGGAAGTGGCTGGACTTCATATTCCCGGAGAAATACGCCGGCAGGAACATAGCGCGCATGGACACGAACTACCGCTGCATCACTCATGCGGT
>JAGCIC010000010.1 GCA_017648805.1 Clostridia bacterium | reverse complement strand
TCCCGCTTTGTCAAGCGGACAGTGCGGCGGATATTCTCCGACGCACCACCCCGGATAACATACCTGCTCCCGGGATTCGGCGGAATCGCCCTTCCCTCGGCTCTGGCGCCTGTCGGCTCGCCGGGGGTACATCTTTTCCGCGCCTCTATCCGGTCACCATTATATGCGAGTCCCGGCGCGATTTCAACATCTTTACCTTTATTTAGCAATTAAACCCGGCAAAAATGGTATAATTTTGTCGGATACTTGCCGAAAGGACTGTTTTATGGCAAACAGATTCGCGTCCTTCGTCGTATCCCACCGCAAGGGGATACTTATCATATACCTGCTTCTGGCCGTCGCCAGCATATTCACGCTGGGGAGGGTCAACATCAATTACGACATAGTAACTTACCTTTCCAGGGACACGCTGACCCGTTCCAGCCTGGAGCTCATGAACAGTGAGTTCGGGCATACGGAGATCGTCACCATGCTGTTCCCCGACATAGGCGAGGAAAAGGCTTACGAGCTTGCGGACTGGTTTTCCGGGCTGGACGGCGTGATCTACAGCTCGTTTGCCCCGGAAGCGGACGTGAAAAGCGACGGTGTGCGCACATATTACCGGGTAAGCGTGTACTCCGACGCGGAGGACTCTTTCGCCTTCACCGAAACGCTTCAGAACCTCCTGCGCGGCCGAAGCGACATAGGTGACGACTGGCTTCTGACCGGCGACGCCGCCCAGACCATATACGTGGAAAACCGTATCGCAGAGGAGATCCCTCTTGCGATGATCATTGCCGTGATAGTGGTGGTGGCGGTGCTGTTCCTGACGGGGCGCAGTTACATAGAACCGGCGGTATTCTTTATCGTCATCACCGTGTCCATACTCATCAACATGGGCACCAACTTCGTGTTCCCGTCCGTTTCCTTCATCAGCTTCGCCGTGTGCGCCATACTGCAGCTGGCGCTGGCCATGGACTATTCCATAATGCTGCTTCGGGCATTCTGCGACATACGCGACGCGGGAGCTGATGACATAAGCGCCATGAAGCTTGCCCTCAGGCGCTCGCTTATGCCCATATCATCCTCCTCCCTCACCACCGTGGCGGGGCTGGGCAGCCTGATGTTCATGAGCTTCACCATTGGCTTCGACATCGGCATGGTGCTGTCCAAGGGCATACTTATCAGCATGGTGAGCGTGTTCACGCTGATGCCCGCGCTGATACTCATGTTCGCCAAACCTCTGCGCAGGACCGCGCACAAGCCCATTCCCCTGGGCGGCGAACTGCTGGGTCGCTTCGCCGGATCCAGGGCTTCCCGCTTTGTGCTGGTGCCCCTGCTTATACTCGTCATAGCGGGAGCCGCGGCGCTGCAGGGCAGCATACAGTACTCCTTTATGGACGGTAACCTTTCCCAGAACCAAGCCAAACTGTTCGAACTGTACGGGCGCAACAACTCCGTGGTGCTGCTCCTGCCCGGTGACGACTCCGACGAGAGCTTCGCCCGACAAAAAGCGCTGATAGACGAAGTGTGCGCTCTCCGCTACCAGGGCAGGGACATCATAAAGAGCGTGAACAGCTTTGTGACCACCGCGGAAGCGGCGGTAAAGTACTACACTCCGAAAGAGATCGCCCCCATGCTGAACCTCCCTCCCATGATCGTGCAGGGTTATTACACGGTGAGCGGGTTCGGCGCTTCCACCCGGGGCGACAAGCTGATCGCCGCCGCGCACAGGCTGCTGCCCGGCAATTCGCAGGTCAGCGAGCTCTCTTCACAGGTGGAGCTGGCAAGGCGCATATTCTTAAGCGACAGCTATTCCAGGGTGATCCTTGAAGTGGACATGCCTTCCTTCGGTGACGAAGCCATGGCCGTCACCCGCAGGCTGATAGACCTTACCCGGTCCGCCTACCCGGAAGGCGCGGGCGTGACGGGGCTGATAGTGAGCGCATACGATATTTCCGAGGCCTTCGGCGGAGACCTGATGCGGGTGAACCTGATAACCATACTGGCCATTTTCTTGATCGTCGCGATAAGCTTCAAGTCCGTGATAGTACCGGTCATGCTCATATGCGTGATACAGGGCGCGGTATGGATAAACACCGCCCTGTCCGTTCCCGCGGGCAAAACCATATTCTTCATGTGCTACCTGATCTGCCTGGCGCTGCAGATGGGCGCCACCATAGACTACGGCATACTGCTCACCAGCAACTACATCCGCCAGAGGGGCATTGAGGACAAGACCGCCGCAGTGACCGGCGCGCTCAAGCTCAGCCTGCCCACAATATTCACCAGCGGTCTCATACTGTTCGCGGCGGGGCTGGCCATAGGCCTCACCTGCTCGGTGTACTACATCTCCAGCATCGGCCTGCTTATAGCGAGCGGCGCGTTCTTCTCCCTCGCGCTCATAATCTTCCTGCTGCCGCCGCTGCTCATCGCCTTCGACCGCCTGATAGTCCGCGCCCGCAGAAAGGGGAAAAAGCCATGACCTGGCCCAACGGAAAACAGTTTGCCTTCACCATCATAGATGACACCGACAAATCGACGGTGGAAAACATAAAGCCCGTATACGATTATCTGTATTCTCACGGGCTTAAGACCACCAAGACCGTGTGGGCATATTCCTCACGGGACGGATTTCCCGGGCAGACTCTCACAGATCCCGGATACAGGGAGTTCATACTCTCTCTCAAGGATAAGGGCTTTGAGATCGCTTCCCACGGGGCGGGCAGCGGCGTGTTCGGGCGGGAGGAGATCCTTTCCGGGCTGGAACTGTTCAGGGAAACTCTGGGTGATTATCCCCGCATATTCATAAACCACAACGTGAATTCCGACTGCGTGTACTGGGGCAGCGAAAGGTTCTCCCGTCCCGTGAGCGCACTGTACGGAACCGCCCGCAGGATGCTTGGCAAAAGCCGGGTCAGAAGCGGCGGCAGCGACCCGGACAGCCCCTCATTCTGGGGAGATGTGTGCAAACAGAAAATCGGGTTCATCCGCAACCACACGGTGTCGGAAGTCAATACCATCAGGTTCGACCCCGACATGCCCTGCCGGGTGAAGCGCAAGCAAAAGTATTCCAACTACTGGTTCTCCTCCTCGGACGGACAGAACGCGGACATGTTCTGCCGCCTGCTCTCCCGCGAAAACGTGGACAGGCTGGCAAAAGAGGGCGGATTGTGCCTGGTGTACACCCACTTCGCCTACGGCTTCGTGAAGGACGGGAACCTCGACGCCCGGTTCACTGAAATAATAGACCGCATCTCCTCCCTGAACGGCTGGTTCGCCCCCGCGGGAGAGATACTTGAATCTCTGCTCGGGCAAAAAACCTCGGACAAGCCCCGGGGCGCGGTCAGGGAATTCATAATGGACGCAAAATGGGCCATGGACAGGCTCAGGCTGGAAAGGAAAAGCAAATGACGCGGGTCACAGAATCAAGCAAGGCGGAATTCGAGCAGGCGTTAAATGACGCAAGCAATCTGCACACCGTGTTTTTGACCCCCGAATGGATAAGCTTCCTGGAGGCGGACAAACGCGGCAGGGCAGTGTACCTTAAGCTGGAACAGGAAAACTCAACGGGCTGGTTCGTGGGCCTGCTGTTCAGAAAACTGGGGGTAAAGCTGTTTGCCAGCCCCTTCGAGCAGTGGTTCACCTGCAATATGGGCTTCGCCGCCCCGGAAAACTTCGCCCGGGCGGAAGCGCTGCCCGCGGTGGCGGAATACATGAAAAAAGCATACCGCTGCGGCTACATGGAGGCAATAGACGCCCGCATCGGCTTTGAGGACATCAAAAATATAAACTGCAGCCATCTGACGCGTAAAACCTACATGCTGGACATCGACCGCACCGACGAGGAGCTGTTCAAGGTATTCAAGACCGACTGCCGCAATTTCATCCGCCAGTTCGAAAGGAGAGGCGCCGTTCTTGAGATCGTGCCGCCCTCCGAGAGCTTCGCCAACGAGTATTACGACCAGCTGATCGACGTGTTCGCCAAGCAGAACC
>JAGCIC010000100.1 GCA_017648805.1 Clostridia bacterium | reverse complement strand
GAATACCGTTAGGAGGAATATATGCTTGAGCTTCAGGGCATAAGCAGGGTATACGACACGGGCAGCCAGAAAGTGGAGGCCTTAAAGGGCGTGAGCGTCAGGTTCCGCGCCAACGAATTCGTGAGCGTGCTGGGCCCCAGCGGCTGCGGCAAGACCACGCTGCTGAACATTATCGGCGGCCTTGACCTGGCCACGGAGGGGGAACTCATAATCGCCGGGCGTTCGACCCGCCGCTATAAGGACCGGGACTGGGACAGCTACCGCAACCACGCCATAGGCTTCGTGTTCCAGAGCTACAACCTGATAGGCCACCAAAGCGTGCTCTCCAACGTGGAGATGGCGCTGACCCTGTCCGGCGTGAGCAAGAAGGAGCGCCGGGAAAAGGCGGTAAACGCGCTTAAGCGCGTGGGCCTGGGGGACCAGCTGACCAAGCGCCCCCGGGAGCTTTCCGGCGGCCAGATGCAGAGGGTGGCCATCGCAAGAGCCCTGGTCAACGACCCAAAGATACTGCTCGCTGACGAGCCCACCGGCGCGCTGGACAGCGAGACGGGCCTGCAGGTGATGGAGCTGCTGGCGGAGATCGCCCGAGACCGGCTGGTGATAATGGTCACCCACAACCCGGAGCTGGCGGAAAAGTACTCCACCCGCATCGTGCGCCTGTACGACGGGCGCATAGTGGGGGACACGGACCCGTACGACGGCGCGGACGAAAAAGAGGGCAGCCTCTCCGCCAGCCGCACGGGCATGAGCTTCCTTACCGCGCTGGGGCTGTCGCTCAACAACCTTCTGACCAAGAAGACCCGCACCATACTGGTGGCCTTCGCGGGCAGCATAGGCATAATCGGCATTGCGCTGATACTGGCCATGTCCACGGGCGTACAGAGATACATAGACAAGGTCGAGCGGGAGACGCTCACGTCCTACCCGCTTACGCTGCAGAGCGAGAGCATGGATCTTAACAGCCTGAGCGAAAACATGACTGCCGATGTCCGGGAGGAAGACCGGGAAGAGGGGCGCATATACTCCGGCAGGGTCCTGCGGGGCATGCTGGGCATAATGCTCAACCAGGTCAAGCAAAACGACCTTGCGGCATTTAAGGCGCATATAGAAAGCGATCCCGAGTTCAAAAAACTCGTAAGCGGCGTCAGCTACGACTATTCCAGCCAGATGAACATCTGGAGGCAGACGCCCGAGGGACTGCTTCAGGTCAACCCGTCCACTACCTATGAGGACCTCATGGCGGACAGTAAGGACGAAAATGTGCCGGATTCCTTTGCCCAGATGTACGCGATGGGCACCATGACATCCAACTACTCCGCCAACGCTCAAAGCGTGTTCATCCAGCTGCTGGACAACCGGGAACTGCTGGAAAGCCAGTATGAAGTCGCCGCCGGGAGGTGGCCTCAGGATAAAACCGAGGTAGTGCTGCTGCTCAACCGGAACGGAGTGGTGAACGACTACACGCTGTATACCCTGGGCATAAAGAGCCGCAGCGAGCTTAAGGAACTGGTAAACGACATATTGAGCGGTAAGGAAGAGGCTCAGGACACCGCCAGCTACAGCTACGACGAGATACTCTCTTTAAGCTTCCGCGTGGTGATACCCGGAAACTTCTACGAGAAAAGCGGCAGCCACTGGGTCAGCGTCAAGGATGACGAGGAAAAACTTGAAAAGATCGTTTCCGAAGGCCTGGAGCTCAAGGTGGTCGGGATAATGAAGCCTTCCGAGGGCTCCATCGTGGGCGCTTCCACCGGCAGGATAGGCTACATGCCCGAGCTTATGGAGTATGTGATAGAACTTGCCAACGCAAGCGAGATCGTAAAGGACCAGATGGCAAATCCGGAAACGGACGTGATAAGGGGCATGCCGTTTGAACAGAGCGAGTTCGATATAGACAAAGTGGACCTGACCGGGTACGAAAGCTTTGTCTCGGGCGTGCGCTTCATGCTGGGCGACGACAAACTGAACGAGATCATACGCTCGGTCGTGCCCACCATCGGCAGCGGCAGCAGCTATCAGGAAAACCTGATCAAAATGGGCGCGGGGGACCTGTCGCAGCCCGACGCGATAAAGATATATCCGCTGAGTTTCGAAAGCAAGGAGCTTATCGCCAACTACATAGAGGCCTACAACAGGGAGCACGAAGACAGCGGACAGACCATCACATACACGGACTATGTGGGGCTGCTGCTGAGCAGCGTTACCGACATCGTGCAGGCGGTAACCTACGTGCTGGTGGCGTTCGTGGCGGTGAGCCTGTTCGTGTCCAGCATAATGATAGGCGTCATCACCTACATAAGCGTGCTGGAGCGCACCAAGGAGATAGGCATCCTGAGGGCGCTGGGCGCCTCCAAGCGTGACATAAGCCGCGTGTTCAACGCCGAAACGCTGATAATAGGCTTTATGGCGGGCATGCTGGGCATACTTATGAGCCTGCTGCTGATACTGCCGATAAACGGGGTGATCTACAACCTGTCGGGCATGCACAACATGGCGTACCTGCCCGCGACCAGCTGCGCCGTACTGGTGCTTATAAGCATGTTCCTGACGCTGGTGGCGGGGCTGATACCTTCGGGCTTCGCGGCCAGAAGGGACCCCGTAGTGGCGCTGAGAAGCGAATAAAACGACAGAAGCACATACCCGCCCGTGACCCGGGCGGGTTTTCCTCGCTTAAGGCGCTTTCGGGGCAACAGCTTCTTTACTTTTAAATAATATAATTACCCCTTGACGAGGTAGGTAAATAATGTTATAATCGGCCAAACCGAGGCGAAATAAAATAACAGGAGAACCGACATGAAAGAATACCGTTTTGAGACCAAACAGCTGCACGTGGGGCAGGAAGCCGCCGATCCCGCGACCGACGCCCGCGCGGTGCCCATTTACGCCACCACCAGTTACGTGTTCAAGGATTCCGCCCAGGCGGCGGGCAGGTTCGCGCTGACCGAAGGCGGCAACATTTATACCAGGCTCATGAACCCCACCAGCGACGTGTTCGAGAAGCGCATCGCCGCGCTGGAAGGCGGCGTGGGCGCGCTTGCCACCGCCAGCGGTTCCGCCGCGATCACCTACGCGGTGCAGAACATCGCCGTGGCGGGCGACCACATCGTGTCCTCCGCGAACCTTTACGGCGGCACGGCCAACCTGTTCGCCAACACCCTGCCGGAGCAGGGCCTGACCACCACCTTCGTGGATCCCACCGATCCGGAAAACTTCGAAAAAGCCATAAAGCCCAACACCAAAATGCTTTACGCCGAAACGCTGGGCAACCCAAACAGCGACGTGATCGACCTTAAGGCCATCGCAGACATCGCCCACAAGCACGGCATCCCGTTCATCGTCGACAACACCTTTGCCACGCCCTACCTGCTCAGGCCCATCGAGTACGGCGCGGATATCGTGGTGCACTCCGCCACCAAGTTTATCGGCGGCCACGGCACCGTGATGGGCGGCGTGGTAGTGGATTCCGGCAAGTTCGACTGGGCGCAGAACGACAAGTTCCCCGGCCTTTCCAAGCCCAACCCCAGCTATCACGGCGTGGTGTTCACCGAAGCGGCGGGCAATCAAGCGTACATAGTCAAGATGCGCACCACCATCATGAGAGACCAGGGCGCCACCATCAGCCCCTTCAACAGCTTCCTGCTGCTGCAGGGCCTGGAGACGCTGTCCCTGCGCGTGGAGAGGCACGTGGAGAACGCGCTGAAGGTTGTGGACTTCCTTAAGAACCATCCCAAAGTGGAAAAGGTGAACCATCCCTCCCTGGCGACGGGCAGGTCGAAGGAACTGTACGACCTGTACTTCCCCAAGGGCGCGGCGTCCATATTCACCGTGGACATCAAGGGCACCCAGGCGGACGCCCAGAAGTTCACCGAGAGCCTTAAGCTGTTCAGCCTCCTGGCTAACGTGGCGGACGTAAAGAGCCTGGTCATCCATCCCGCCTCCACCACCCACTCCCAGCTGGACGAGGAAGGCCTGAAGGCGGCGGGCATCCGTTCCACCACCGTGCGCCTGTCCATCGGCACCGAGCACATAGACGACATAATCGAAGACCTGGAGCAGGGCCTGGCCGCTATCTGAGGAGGGCATCATGGCGAAGATATACAATGGAGTGGACGAGCTTATCGGCTCCACCCCTCTGCTCAGACTTACGAAGATCGAGGCAAAGCTGGGCCTTAACGCCCGGCTGCTGGCGAAACTTGAGTACTTTAACCCCGCAGGCTCCGTGAAGGACCGCGTGGCTAAAGCCATAATCGACGACGCGGAAAAGTCCGGACGCCTGGCGCCCGGCGGCACGATCATCGAGCCCACCAGCGGCAACACGGGCATAGGCCTGGCGGCGGTGGCGACGGCGAGGGGCTACAGGCTTATCGTAGTCATGCCCGAGACCATGTCGATCGAGCGCAGGAAACTCATACAGGCCTACGGCGCGGAACTGGTGCTGACCGAAGGCGCGCTGGGCATGAAAGGCGCGGTGGCGAAGGCGGAAGAAATACAATCCGCCACCCCCGGCAGCATCATCGCGGGCCAGTTCGTGAACCCCGCCAACCCCAGGACGCACTTTGAGACCACCGGTCCGGAGATCTACAGCGACACGGACGGGGAAGTCGACGTGTTCGTGGCGGGCGTAGGCACGGGCGGCACCGTTACGGGCGTGGGCAGGTACCTTAAGTCCGTGAAAAGCGGCGTGACGATAGTGGCGGTGGAACCCGCCGCGTCACCGCTGCTCTCCACAGGCAAAGGCGGCGCCCACAAGATCCAGGGCATCGGCGCGGGCTTCGTGCCCGAAGTGCTGGACACCAGCATATACGACGAGATAATCACCGTGACCAACGAGGACGCGTTTGCGACCGGCAAACTGCTGGGACGGACCGAAGGTGTGCTGTGCGGCATCTCTTCCGGCGCGGCGCTGTGGGCGGCGGTCGAAGTGGCCAAACGCCCCGAGAGCGCGGGCAAGACGATAGTGGCGCTGCTGCCGGACACCGGCGACAGGTACCTGTCCACTGCATTGTTTGAGGAGTAATATGGAACTTTATCTTGACTGTGCGGCTACCACGAAAATGAGCCGCAAAGCGATCGACGCCATGCTGCCCTACATGGAGGAAGTGTACGGCAACCCCTCCAGCCTGTATTCCATAGGCCAGAAGGCCAAGGAAGCGCTGGAAAACGCCCGTGAGCGGGTGGCCGCGTGCATAGGCGCGAAGGCGAGGGAGATATACTTCACTTCCGGCGGCAGCGAGGCGGACAACCAGGCGATCGTTTCCGCCGCGGTCAACGGCGCGAAAAAGGGCAAAAAGCACATCATTTCCACGGCGTTCGAGCATCACGCGGTGCTGCATACGCTGAAGAAACTGGAAAAGCAGGGCTATGAGGTGACGTATCTGCCCGTGGGCGAGAAGGGCATAGTGAGCGTTTCGGACGCGGAAAACGCGATCAGGGACGACACCTGCCTGGTCACGATCATGTACGCCAACAACGAGATCGGCACGATCCAGCCCATACGCGAGATAGGCGAAGTGTGCCGGAAAAAGGGCGTTGTGTTCCACACGGACGCCGTGCAGGCGGCGGGGCACATACCCGTGGACGTGGTCAGAGACAACATCGACATGCTCTCGGTCTCCGCGCACAAGTTCCACGGCCCCAAGGGTGTGGGCGCGCTGTACGTGAGGCAGGGCGTGCTGTTGAACAGTCTGATCGAGGGCGGCGCCCAGGAAAGGGGCAAGCGCGCGGGCACCGAGAACCTGGCGGGCATAATGGGCATGACCGCGGCGCTGGAAGACGCTGTAAAAGAGATGGACAGCCTTGGCAAAGCCATCGCGGACAGCCGCGACAGACTCATCGCAGGACTCAGGGGCATTCCCTACTCCAGCCTGAACGGTGATGAAAACAGCCGCCTGCCCGGCAACGTGTCCTTCTGCTTTGAGGGCATTGAGGGCGAAAGCCTGCTGCTCATGCTGGACGACATGGGCATTTCCGCTTCCAGCGGCTCCGCCTGCACCAGCGGTTCCCTGGATCCCAGCCACGTGCTGCTTGCCATAGGCAGGGTGCACGAAGTGGCCCACGGGTCGTTAAGGCTCACGACGGACAGGCCGCTGTCGGACGAGGAGATCGCGTACACGGTGAACAGCGTAAAGAGCGTGGTGGAACACCTGCGCGCCATGTCGCCTCTGTGGCACGACCTGGAAAACGGCAAGCGCATACACATATTCAAGGAGTTTGAGAAGTAATATGGCACTGTATTCGGAAAAGGTAATGGATCATTTCCGCAATCCCCGCAACGTGGGGCAGATAGAGAACGCGGACGGTGTGGGCGAAGTCGGCAATCCCGTGTGCGGCGACATAATGAAGATCTATCTGAAGATAGACGGCGATATCATAAGCGACGTGAAGTTCGAGACCTTCGGCTGCGGCAGCGCCATAGCATCTTCGTCCATGGCTACGGAGCTCATAAAGGGCAAGCCGCTGTCCGAAGCGCTCACGCTGACCAACAAGGCGGTCACAGAGGCGCTGGACGGGCTGCCCGCCCACAAGCTGCACTGCTCCGTGCTGGCCGAGGAGGCGATCAAGGCCGCGGTAAAGGATTATTACGATAAAAACGGCATCGCCTACGATCCCAAGGACTTCCCGGCCTCCTGCGATACCTGCGAGCACTGCCACTGAAGGTAAACGCCTATGATGGTATCTACGCGGGGCAGGTACGCCCTGAGGGTGATGGTGGACATGGCAGAAAACACATCCCGGGATGACGTGGCCATGAAGGAGATCGCCGCACGGCAGGAGATCAGCCTTAAATACATGGAAAAGATAATGCCGGGCCTGGTGGAAGCGGGCTTCGTGGAGGGCATGCACGGCCGCAACGGCGGCTACCGCCTTACCCGCAAGCCGGAAGACTACACGGTGGGGGAGATCCTGCGCGCGGCGGAGGGCGACATGGCGCCCGTGGCGTGCCTGTGCGAGGACGCGCCTGCCTGCGAACGCTCCGGTGACT
>JAGCIC010000099.1 GCA_017648805.1 Clostridia bacterium | reverse complement strand
GGCGAACTGCCCGTGATAGGGCGCGAAGACGGCATAGTCTTCGACGCCGCAAACGGCAGTTTCACGCTGACGAACGTTTCCGTTTCGGAAGGAGCCGCCCTGCCCGAACTCCCGTAGCCCCTTTCGTGTATGGCAGACCCGCCCGGGAACGGCAGCCCGCGGCTTATAAGCATATGAAACCGGCGTGACCGAAACGGTCACGCCGGTTCTGCCTCTTCCGAACATATCCTGCGGGGCAGTCAGCCTTGCCCGCATGAGCTTCGGCAGGAAACGCTTTCCGTTATCCCGGAAACGTCACTTTCTTTTAAGTATGTCCAGCGTATGGTTCGATGCCCCTATCAGATCCCCGCGTTCGCACACGGAAAAGTGATAATCCAGCCACTTTGAATAAGTTTCGTCATCCATGCCGTCGATCATCTGTCTCAGGTAATGCGCTGCTCCGTCCGTCGCGACGAGTTTGATCCTCTCCACGGGAAGCTCGGAATCGAGGGAATCGATATCCTCCGTCCTGACCAGTTCTATCACTTCCCTGGGTTCGCTTTTGCAGTGCCAGTCAGGGGTCAGCATGCCGTTTTCAAGCACTTCATTCAGATGATTCCCGGCAAATACGTACAGGATCACGGTGGGTTCGTTCATGCAGTACGCGGCCATTATGCAGCCGCCCGGCTTAGTCACGCGCACGGCTTCCGAAAGCGCCTTCAGCTTGTCTTCCCTCGTGTAAAGATGGTACATGGGTCCCAGCACCAGGGTAAGGTCAAACGCCGCGTCCGGCAGCGCCGACAGATCCAGCGCGTTGCCCTGAAGCACCGTTATGGGCTCGGTACCGTCCAGTTTCGACCTTAAAATATCGATATTATGCCGTATCAGTTCCACCGCCGTGACGTTCAGCCCCTCTTTTGCCAGCGTCACGCTGTACCGCCCCGTGCCCGCCCCGATCTCAAGCACGGCTGGGTCGGAAATGCCGGCAAGCCGCTCACGGATGTACTTCATCGTGGTGAGATACTCGATCTGACCGTGCCGTGACAGCAGCCTGCCATCCTCATCGTGGGTGTTGTAATACTCTTCCAGATAATCCATGCCTGACCTCACAAGCTTTGCTGACCGCGCGGAGCTATTCGGGCGTGATCTCTATGCGGCTGGTGCCCAGCTCGTCCTCGTAAATGCGGATACGGTAACGGTACTCATTTTCGCCGTCCTTTACGGTGAACGAAGTGGCGCCGTAAGCGTGAGCCCTTATCAGCACGGTGCTGTCTTCCCCCGTGCCATTTACGGCGATGTCGGCTATGCCGGTATCGTCCGCCGCGGCGACCGCGTTTTCAGTGAGCGCGGGACTGTCCGGAAGGAATTGGCTGGTGGAAAAATCCACGTTTTGGGGCAGGAGCAGCATGACCGCCACGAACACCGCGGGCACCAGCGCCCCCACCAGCTTCTGGGTTACCTTTTCGGTAAACACATACAGGTA
Source organism: Clostridia bacterium (assembly GCA_017648805.1). The sequence continues at coordinate 2,308 of JAGCIC010000099.1, read as the reverse complement.
CAGCAGCACCTGCGCGATGCAGAACAGCACCATTATCAGCAGGTTGGGAAAACTGTATATCACGTGTTTTATCCCGTCTTTGCACATGTACGCCAGCAGGCACATGACCGGCAGCAGTATGATGAGGCTCAGCCAGTTCCTTTTTTTGATGTACCAGCCTATATACGCTGCGGGAAACGTGCACAAAGTCAGTATGAACCAGAACTTATAGTACCTGAACAGCCCCCAGCCCTGCCAGGAGAACGGGACCTGCAGCAGATAGATCAGCGGCTGGCTGATCAGGAAAAACACAAACGTCTTGAGCGCCGACTCCAGCGGCTTACGGCAGTTGGCCATTACGATCACCGCGAAAAATATCCACGCTTCCAGCGTTTCGCCCATCCTGGCAAAGGACGTGCCCTTGAATACGGGCACCACAAGAAACACCGCGGTCAGCACCGCCGTGCCCACGGCGTACAGTATCAGTTTTGGCCAGGTCAGGTCTATCCCGCCGTAAAGCTTGTCCGTTATTTTCCTGAGCGCGCTATTTTTTTCCATAATTTGCCTTTCCCCGCACCGTGCTTAGTGTGCCGTCTGACCAATGCTTTGCATTTGGGCTATTATACCATCGCTGCGGCGCGGGGTCAATCGCCAACCCGAAACGCGAAAGAGGCGCCCCTTGGGAAGCGCCCCTTCAGTATGTTCCTTTCGGGATGTTTTACGGCGTCACACCCCGCGGGAAGTCTCCGCCACCCAGCGGATCCTTTCTTCGTCCAGTTCGTCGTGCATGCTGCAGTCGCTGCCCAGTATATAGCCCTGCTTGCCTCCCTGTTTTATGAGGGAAAGGGTCTCCTTTTCCACCTCTGCCCGGGGCGCGTTGTACAGAAGCGAGCCCGGACGGTTGTCGAAGCCGCCCCATACGGTGCAGCCGAACAGCGTTTTGGCTTCGTTTATGTCCATCACGTCCATGTACCTGGACCAGCTGATCACGCTCACCTTATAGTCGTGCCACACCGCCATGCGGTTGGGCACGCCCTCCCAGGCGCAGAAGTGGATGGCGTTCATATCGCTCAGGCTGTTGGCGTAGTCCAGCACCGCCTTGTCGCTCGGGGTGACAAACTCGCGGTAAAAGTCGAAGGTAAAGCGGTTTTCCTCGCCGTTCTGCACGGAGTAGAAAATTCCGTCCGCCCCCGCGTCCTCTATAACGCCCTTTACCAGCAGCTTCTGGTCCTCAGCCACTACCGAGCAGGCGTACTTTACCGCCTCGGGGTCATCCCGCATGAAGCGCATCATCCTGTCGTAGCCTATCTTCAGCCTTATGCAGGACAGGGGCACGAACACCAGGTACAGCGTCACGCAGTCCTTTCCCAGCGCCCTTACCACCTTGCCCGTGCGCCGTATCTGGCCGCGGATGTGGGGATGGTTGGGCCCCAGGGGCTCCAGTTTGTACAGGTCCTTCGCGTCGTTGATGCCCTCCAGCACGGGATCGGGCCAGGTGAAGTATTTGTCGCCGGAGAGTTTCATAAAGTCCACGTCCGTGGCTTTGTACGCGTCCGCCTGAAATGCGGCGAAAGCGTCTTCGTCCGCCCAGTACTTCCGGGGCACGTGCTTCCACATGCACACCGGCACGTGGTCGACTTCCTGTCCCCTGAAGGCGGCAACGGTGCGTTCGCGCTTGGTCATAGCCTGTCCTCCTTGCATTAATCGGCCAGTATCACGTCTATCTGCTTAAGCTGCTCCGCGGTAAAGGGCTCGGCGTGCACCGCCTTAACGTTTTCGGCGATCTGCTCGGGGCGGCTGGCGCCTATCAGCGCGCTGGTGACCACGCTGTCTCTGAGCACCCAGCTCAGCGCCAGCTGGGACAGCGTCTGTCCCCTCTGCGCGGCTATCTCCGCCAGGCGGGCCACCTTGTCAAGCTTGTCTTCGGTGATGTTCTGGGGCTTCAGGAACCTGGGGTCATGCCCCGCACGGGAATCCGCCGGTATGCCGTTTAGGTACTTGCCCGTGAGCAGGCCGCCCGCCAGAGGCGCAAAGCAGATGCAGCCTACCTTCTTTTCCCTGAGCACGTCCGTCAGCCCGTTTTCGATCCAGCGGTTGAACATGGAGTAGCTGGGCTGCTCGATAAGGCAGGGAGTGCCCAGTTTTTTCAGGGTCTCTATGGCGATTTTCGCTTCCTCGGGCTTATAGTTGGATATGCCCGCGTACAGCGCCTTGCCGCTTCTGACTATATGGTCCAGCGCGCCCATGGTCTCCTCGATGGGCGTGTCCGGGTCGGGACGGTGGTGGTAGAATATGTCCACATAGTCCAGATGCATGCGCTTTAAGGACT
>JAGCIC010000009.1 GCA_017648805.1 Clostridia bacterium | reverse complement strand
GAGCCACTGGCCGTACAGCTTGCCCCACATGGATTTGGCCCAGCCCGTATCCGAAATGGTGAGGTGCAGGCCGTTCGGGTCCACCTGATGCCAGTAATGGGCGGTGAAGAAATGACCAAGCGGATAGGTGTGGGTGTGGGTGGCGATCTTGGGATAGCCGGTGGTTCCGGAGGTGAACACCATAAGCAGCATGTCCTCCCCCTCGGGGCGCGACACGTCCTTCGCGGGGGTGTAGGTGGAGCGGAACATGCGGTACTCTTCGTCGAAGTTGTGCCAGCCCTCGCGCTCGCCGTCCACGATGATCAGCGTACGCACCGTGGGGCATTCCTTGGCAGCCTGCTCCACTTCGTCGGCGCAGCGGCCTGTGGAGGTGCACAGCACGGCGCTCACGCCCGCCTTGTCGAAGCGGTACACCAGGTCCTTTTTGAGCAGCTGGTTGGTGGCCAGAATGGCTACCGCGCCCAGCTTGTTCAGCGCCATCATGGCGATCCAGAACTGGTAGTGGCGGCGCAGCATCAGAAGCACGCGGTCTCCTTTTTTGATGCCCAGGGACTTGAAATAGTTGGCTGCCCGGTTGGACAGGCGGGATATGTCGGCGAAGGTAAAGCGCCTTTCTTCCTTGTCGCGGGAAATGTGCAGCATGGCGAGCTTGTCGGGATACAGCCGCGCCATTTCGTCCACCACGTCGAAGGCGAAATTGAAGTGCTCGGTGTTTTTGAAGGAGATCGCCTTGCAGGCGCCGTCCTCGTCTTCCACCACGTCGATGTAGCGCTGCCAGATATGCTCCTGGGTGAGCGGCTGGGCCTTGATGGACTTGGGCTCTTCCTTAGGCAGAGTCATGGAGGTGTTTATCACCAGCTCCGGCACCGGCTCCCCGCTGGGATTTAAGACGATGGCGTAGAACAGGCAGTCCTGCCCGTCCACGGCGATCATGCCGTGGGGCGTGGAGGAATCGTAATAGATGCTGTCGCCCTCGGACAAAATCTCCCAGTGGGTGCCCACCTGCACTTTGAGCTTGCCCTTGATGATGATGTCGCATTCCTGCCCGGCGTGGGAAGTGAGCTCGATATCCCTGTACTGCGCCTCCTCGGAATAGGCGGCGTTTACGTACAGGGGCTCCGCGATGCGGTTTTTGAACTGGGCGGCCAGGTTGTAGTACACCATGCCGTGGGCCTGCTCGATGCGCTGGCCCCCGCCGCGCCGGGTGACAGTGTAGCTGGACAGGCGGGGGCTGGCGCCCTCGATGATGTCCGTCACATCTACCCGCAGCACCAGCGCGCAGCGGTAGATGAACGCGAAGTTCAGGTCGCTGCGGCCTTCCTCGCAGTCAATGTATTCCTGCAGGCTCACGCCCGTCTTTTCCGCCATCTCCTCGCGGGTAAGGTTTTCGATCTGGCGAAGCTCCCTTATGCGCCCCGCCATCTCCTGGAGCTTGAACTCCAGTCCCGTAGTCTGGTTCATGCCTGCCTCCGAAAAATAAAAACGCCTCAAAGCATGCTTTGAGACGGCTTTGCCGCGGTACCACTCAAATTCGCGTTTGAACGCGCCCTTGTTGCGCCCCTGCGCGGGCGGACGGAAGGTTCTACTGACCCGTGGGCGTTCTTCCTTCTGCTCGGGAGCCACACATCCGTCTTTCCGCGAACGCCTTACACCAACCGGCGTCTCTCTTTGCGCGTCCGAACAAACTCTCTCCGTCATCGCGTCTGTATGAAATTAGAGGTATCATACTACAAACGCCCGCACTTGTCAACCAAAAAGCGGGCTATCGTATTTATTTAACCGTTTTCCAGGGCTTTTTACAATGCCATCGACAGCACGCCGAAGAACGCAAGCAGGACCGCCAGCAGGATCAGTTCCTTCACGAGGCGGCTCTTCATGAGTCCCGCCCATTCCCGCATGAAGGCGTTGGGCCAGTACCACCAGGCCGTTTTGCTGCCCAGCCCTTCGGCTGCAAGACCCGTTCGGGCCGCCCACACGCCGCTTCGGAACACATGGTAGTTGGTGGTAACATAGGCCACGCCGGCATCCGGCGTTTCGCTTTCGATCAGGGCTTTGGAGAACTCCATGTTCTGATAGGTGTTTCGGGAAGCGTTTTCCACCCGGATCAGTTCCTCCCTCACTCCGTTTTCCATAAGGTACCGGCGCATGGCCTCCGCCTCGGACATCGGTTCGTCCGGTCCCCGTCCGCCGGAGGGCACGAACACCGCCTCCCGCCCGGTAGCCTTTTTCTGTTCGTGCCAGAACCACAGCGCCTTGTCCACGCGTCCCCTGAGCAGGGGCGTGAGGCTCCCGTCACGGCGGAAGCGGCAGCCCTGGATGATCAGATAATCCCGGTCGAAGGACGGCACGTGGCGGGCAGCTTTAACGCCGCAGATCACCGTGCCCGTCAGCATGCATTCAAAGTACGCCAGCACCGTGCCGTAGGAATTGCGAAGAGTGCTGACCAGGCGCCATTCCGTTTCCGAACCGGAAAAGTCCCGGCCGTACCAAAGATACGCAGCCGCCTCCCCCGCCAGCAGCACGAACCCCACCCCCAGGGCCAGGACGTTTCTGACACGGAGGCTTTCGTGCCTGAGCAGCGCCACATTGCTGACCGTCATCGCCAGCGCGAATGCGCAGACGAGGGGCGCTGTGATCATCACAAAGGCGAAGCTCGCGCCGGAAATGCGGGCGTATACCGAAACCATGTTGAATTCATACGGCGCCGTGAGGTGATGCACGGTGGACGCGAGCATCGTCAGGCCCGTCAGGGACGCAAAGATCGTCATGCCTGCGGAATAGATCGTCGTATAGGCGTAAAAGCCAGGCCCTTTCTCCAGCAGAAAAGCCCTGAACGCAATGGATGCCAGCAGCAGCCAGAACAGCGTATAACCGACCAGCACGATCCAGTCCCCGGTAAAACCGCCGGTGTTTCTGTCGTACACGGTACCCAGACGTCCTGCCCGGAAGCAGAGAAGGCCGACGCCGTCTCCGTCTTTTTCGACCGAAAGAGACACGCTGCCCGCCTCCCGGGCCTGCAGCCTTACGCGGAGATACCCGTTCTTCACCTCGGTGTCCGCGACCCATACCTCGCCTTCTCCTTCCGGAACGATGGCAAAGTCACCGGCTTTGCTGTTTTGCGCGTACACAGGCAGAGGATAATACGCCGTGTACTCATTCTTTATCAGCAGCCTGCACAGCGCGCAAGCCGCCAGAAGTATCACCGCCAGCACGGCGATCTGCCTGGAAGCCGTCTTCATTATTTTCCCTTTCCCTGTTCTAAGTCAGCCGTATACGATTTGTCAGTGCTTCAAGCTGCGCAGGGCCTTCAGCTCCGCCCTGACCCTTGCCGGTTTTGTCAAAACTGCCTTTCCCAGCCTGTATACGGCAAAGAACGGTATCAGCCAGCGGCGGCGTGCCACCCCGGGGTAGCTGACCTCCAGGCTCTCCATCGGCAGGAACAAGCGCTTCATAAAATACCTGAATTTCGCCTTCCTGCCGCCGCCCATGCGCTCGACCTTGTTCTCCACCGCGTGCTTCACAGTGCCGTAGGTGCCGGAACCCGCGATATATGAAAGCATTTCTTCCTGCCCGGCATCCAGTTTTTTTCCGCCGAAGAGGTCCAGCGCAAAGGCGCGGGCTTCTTCTTCGAACGCGAGGATGTCCAGCTTCTTGGCTTCGGCCAGAACGTAATCCATGTTCAGCCCGTTCTCCATGCGCTTAAGATACACGTACAGGTCCAGGAAGCTGCGCAGCCCGGTGCCTCCCAGCTGCCAGTGCTTTTGGACGTGTACCACAAGAAACAGATAAAAGTCCTCCAGGCCAAACAGCCTTTCGTATCCCCCGTCCGGCGAGGGCAGCAGGCGCTTTTCGATATCGGCGTAATACGCGGTCTTTTCGGTGTTCATCAAAAGCGCGCGGTGCATCTCGAAGCGGCACTTTGGCGGACGCTCGTATAAATCGTGATGGCCTGTTCCCGCAAGGACGGTGCGAAAACCCAGGCCCTCCATGAGGCGGCGCACGTCCGTCATGCGGTTTGGATCGGTCAGGATATCGCAGTCCGCCATTTCGCGCATGCCGCGTTCGGGATACAGGTCTTTGAGCTTCATGCCCTTGAGAAGGACGTACCATATCCCTTCCGCTTCCAGGTGCTGCACAACTTCTTCGGCAGCCGCTTCGAACACCGCTTCCCGCCTGAGTGCCGTGGCGATGGCAGAAGCGGTCTTTTCGCTGCGCATGCCCGCCTTTTCCAGCGCCATGGCGACGATCGCGG
>JAGCIC010000001.1 GCA_017648805.1 Clostridia bacterium | reverse complement strand
GTGGGGCTCGGTGTGGGGCTCGGTGTGGGGGTATAGAAGTAAGAAGGAGTCTCCCAGTAATCGTATACGTCTTCGTTGGGCATGGTACTCTGGGCGACGGTGTTTATGGGCACGTAGCCCCTGGCCTTAAAGCCGTCCTCTTCAAACTCCACCAGGTAATAGTCCTGCAGCGTCTCTATCAGGGACACATAGGTGCCCTTCCTTAATATCCTGGAGCGCTTGGCGTACTGCCGGGCGTAATCGTAGGGATAATACGGCCCGTAGTACACGTAAGTGTTCACCAGCGCCACCATGCTCGCAGAGGAACCAAACTCGACAGTGTTATAATAGTTGTACAGGTTCTGCTTTTCCAGGTTCAGGGTGTTCACGGGCGTGTAAGCCATGTACTTGCGCCCGTCCCTGCCCGTAAAGGAGATATGCGCCCACAGGCAGTCCAGCCGGTCGTAAGCCAGCGACTCGATGTTCACGGCCCAGTCCTTGGTCAGTGTGCCCAGTTCGCTGGTATAGTCGTAGCCGGGGCCGGAATAGACGATAATGTCTACCACGGGCTCCCAGGCAAAGCAGACCTGGGTCAGCAGCAGTGCCGCCAAAAGCAGCAGAATAACTGTCTTCTTCATTGTTTGTCCCTCCCGTCAAACTTTGTTTTTATTTTACTACAACACAATGACCTATGCAAGCCGTTTTTGGGCCCGGACCGGGCAAAACCGAACGTTTTTGAAGCTTTTATCCGGCGTATGTGCAGATCAGGTCTATATCGTTTATGGCTATGTCGTACTTGCCTACCGGATTGCCTTCCTCGTTGACCGTCCGGTACACGCCAGTCACCGTCACCCTGAGATCCAGCCTGCCGTTCGCGTCCGGCCTGATAACATCACCGTTAAAATAGAACGTCTGTTCCTCCATCGTATCCGCCAGGCTGAAGTAATATTCGGAGCCGTTCACATTGACTATAATGTTCTTGGGACGCTGGTTCCTGTTCCAGGATTCGTAGCCCTTGTACTGCATGCCGCCCTTTATGGCTATTCCGCACGCCGCTATGCGCCTGTCGGATACGCGCCATACGCAGCCCACGCAGTCATTCAGCTGCTTTCCTTCGGAGCCTTCCACCCAGTCCGTGGACGGCAGGCCGTCAAACGCGTACTCGCTCTTGTAGTCGTTCCACTGGTTGGTCAGGTGGCTGCTTTCGTACACCCGGTACCTGTTTATGTTCTGTCCCGTACTTGCCCTGAACACGTAGGAGGGGGACGCGCCTTGATAGCCCGGGTATCCGCTGTATCCGGAATAGCCGGCAGTATCGTCCTGCCAGTACCCGGAATACGGATCGCCGTAAGCGCCGCCAGCAGTGCCGGGATAATAGCTGTCCTCCGGCTCATTCCCGTACCCGAGCGCGCCGGACGGCACATAGCCTCTCACGTTATAGCCGTCCTCCAGGTATTCGACGAGGAAGCACTCGTTTGTTTCGTCGATCACCGACACCACATCCCCCGCGTAAAGTATGCCGGGACGCCTCGAGTAGTCCAGTTCCTCGACGCCGCGCTTATACGGCCCGTAGTACACGTAGGTGTTTTCTTTCACCAGCAGGTCCATGTACGGTTCTTTTTCGAAGCCGATATAGCTGTAGTTGTAGCTCGGCACCTGCAGTCTGTAGATGGGCGCGTAGGCCATAAACAGGCGTCCGTTTCTGCCCGCGAAGGTGAAATGCGCCCAGATGCTGCCCTGCCTGTCGTACGCCAGGGCATCCACCTGCACGTAAGCGCCCCTTTTAAGCGTGCCCAGCTCCGCGGTATAATTGGTGCCGGGGCCGGAATACAGCGTGATGTCCGTTACGGGTTCCCAGTCGGCAAGGCAGGCCGGGGAAAACAGCAGTGCCGCCAGCAGAAAGAAAACAAATGCCTTCTTCATCGCGTTCTCCTTTATACCTGTATTCTATGATAATACGGCGCGCTTGGCGCCATTTTCTCCTGCCTTGTCTTTGCCCGCGTGTTAACCGTGCCAGGGCATTTTCTCCGAAGTGACCGGGGCGTGGGGCGAAGCCAGCGCTTCTTTGAGCTTTACGGCGAAATACGCGTCCTCAAGCGCCTCGGAAAGAGGATAGGGCGAAGGCCCGCCCTTTAGGTATCCCTCCATGTCCAGAAGTATGGACGCGATGGCGAATTCGTCCTGGGCGGTGTCGCAGTTAAGCTCGTTTGACGGTATCTTGCGCCTGTCCCTAAGCGTCTGGGTGTCCAGGCAGCGGTATTTTTCGGGCATGTCCGCGCTCAGCAGCTTTCTTTGCGGGACTCCGCGTTCGTCTGCGTACAAGAGCGTCGCGTCGCTCCACTCGCCCCTGCTGCCCCTTACGCTCAGGTGCCGGGCGCGTATGAAGGAACGGTACTGGATCGAATCAAAGTCGTAGACGGCGAATTTGCCCGAAGAAAAGCTGACCAGCGCCGTATCCCGGCTTATCTCCGCCTCCTCATTGTCCCAGAACGCCGAGGTTCGGGAATCCGTTTTTACCGCGCGGGTTTTCTGGTTTACCGCCCTTACGGTGAACCCTTCCCCCGCGGGGACCAGCAGCGCCCGCCTTATGAGGCTCGCCGCGTGATACTCGTGCACCAGGGAAATGTACATGCTCGAAGGTTCGCCTATCAGCCCCTCTTTGACGGCGCTTAAGCCGCTCATCAGCACGTTCTGGCGGTGGTACTGTTCCGAGCAGACTATCTTAGCGCCCCTTTGTCCCAGCTCCCACAGCCTCAAGAGCTGTTCGGGCGTATCTCCCACAGGCGTCTCCGTGACCACGGGGAAGCCCTTGTTTATCCATTCTTCCGCTACCGGCTCCACGTGGGCCCTGTCCACGGCGATCACCGCGAAGTCGGGGCGGAAAGAAAGGCACTCCCGTTCGTCCGTAGTCGCGGCTATGCCCGTATCGGCGGTCATTTTGTCCGCCTTTTCCCGGCTCCTGCACAGAAACAGCGCCCTGAACACGTCGGGATGCGCTTTGGCTATGCGCCCGAAATACTCCGCCCGGTAGCCGGAACCGACTATAATGTATGACAGCATTGAGACCTCCCGGTTCTGATCGGATTCAGCTGCCTGTCGGCAGTTTTTGAAGCAGCGCGGCAAGGCTCTCGTCCGGGTCCTTTAGCGGCAGGTATTCCAGACCCACATATCCCGCGTAGCCCGCTTTTTTCAGCGCCCGGAGCACGACGGCGTAATCCAGCTCGCTGTGCTCGTAAGGTTCGTGCCTTCCGGGATTTCCTGCTATATGGACGTGTGCCACGTCCGAAATGTTCCCCGTCAGGCTGCTGATTATGTTGCCTTCCGTGATCTGCTGGTGATAAACGTCGAACAGCAGTTTTACGTTCGGGCTGCCGACCTCGCGGACTATCTCAAACCCTTCGGACGAGCTGGACAGGTAGTAGCCCTTGTGGTCCACCAGGGTGTTTAGCGGCTCTATCGCAAGCACTATGCCCGCGTCTTCCGCTATGGGCGCGCACTGCTTAAGCCCCTCAACGATGCACCTGTGCTGTTCGGAGCGGGGCACGTCCTTCAGTTCCCTGCCCACCTGGGAGATCAGCACAGGGCACTCCAGCTTTTTCGCGACGGATACGGAAGCCCTGAGCCCTTCGATGTAGTCCTGCCTCTGCGACGGGTCGTTGAGCGGCGAAAACCTGGTGCAGAACGCAGCCACCTTAAGCCCTTCCCTCTGCCTGGCCTCGTTTATGGCGTCAACGTCCCTGTCCCACCAGCTCCAGAACTCGAAGGCGCCGTAGCCCGCTTTTTTCACCCTGGGGATCGCTTCCGGTATCGGGACCCCCGAGTACACCGCGCTCACGCATACGGAATATTCCATACAGTCCTCCCCCCGTTTATCCGGCTGTGACCCAGCGGATGGCGTTTTTGACCAGCTGCCTGAAATTGGGGTTCTCCCACACCGCCAGAGTGTGGCCGGGGGTGAGCGCGACCACCCGCCCCTTGCCGAAAAACCTGGTGTACCCGCTCACCGTGACGCCGCCGTGTTCCGATTCCGTCTTAAGAAACGGCTGTACGTCCGGGGCGGTGATCTCTATTTGGTAGTGTTCGTCCCGTTCGGAAAAGTCGCCGACGCCCTTGGTCAGTTCGTTCTGCGCGGTCACACTCACGCGGGTCATCTCCCGGGGCGGATGGTTCACGAAATACGCCCCCGCCACCTCGGTATACGCGGGCACGGGCCCCCGGGGTCCGCCTATCGTCAGGCCCGAGTGGATGACCACCAGCCCGCCGCCCCCGGCCACGTAATCCCTGAACTCTTCCGGCCCGAACTCCGTCACGCCCGGCTCGAACCAGGGATGGGTGTTGGCGGCGTTCACCGAGTTGCCGGAACAGTTGACTATCACGTCGTAGCGCGCCGCGAATTCCTTTGAAAGGATATCCTTCGCGCTTTTGACAAAGTCGAACTCCATGTCCTCTTTATCCATGGTCTCCAGCCCCCGCTCTATCACGTCCGCGGGATGCCAGATGTCGTCGCAGATCAGCAAAACCTTCACCTTTCCGTCCTCCTTACGCTTATTTTCGATGAAGGTAGTTTACAATACTTTCGAGGGTTTTTCAAGCACGGCTGAAAAGGAAAAACCTGCATTTTGTGCTTGACCTTTTGTGTTAAAACGGCTACAATCATTGTATCGGATGAACGGACCGGGAGAGATCATTTCGATATGAAGCCGAAGGGGCCAAAACTCTCAGGCAAAAGTACCGGTTCGGGACGAACCTCTGGAAAGCTTGACGCACCGAAGAAGCAATCCGTTTTTACGGAGAATCTTTCAGGTAACGGAACAGAGGCGCAGACGGGTGTATTCCGTCTGCGCCTCTGTATTTTTGCGGAAAGGGTGAGATCTGATGGAACTCAAAACTCCTCTGTACGACATCCACGTGGCCGAAGGCGGCAAGATAGTGCCTTTCGCGGGTTATCTGCTGCCCGTGCAGTACGCCTCGGGCGTGGTCGCCGAGCACATGGCGGTCAGGACCAAAGCGGGGCTGTTCGACGTGTCCCATATGGGCGAGATAACGTTTAAGGGCAAAGGCGCGCTCGCTTCCCTGAACCACATACTTACCAACGATTTCACGAACATGAAACCCGGGCGGGTGCGCTACAGCGTGATGTGCAACGAAAAGGGCGGCTGCGTGGATGACGTGCTGGTGTACAAGTTTGCGGACGAAGACTACCTGGTGGTGGTCAACGCCTCCAACCGGCACAAGGATTTCGCCCACATGCGGCAAAACGTGCTGGAAGACACGGAAATAGCCGACATCTCCGACTCCGTGGCCCAGGTGGCGCTGCAGGGGCCCGCGTCCCCGGCGATAATAGCCAAACTTCTGCCTGAAAGCGCGCTGCCCAAAGGCTACTACACCGCGGTAAGGAACGTGCGGCTTGACGGCATGGAGCTCATGATCTCCCGCACGGGCTACACGGGCGAGGACGGATTCGAGATCTACACCGCCCGTGAAAACGCCGAAAAGCTCTGGCGCATGCTGCGCGAGGCGGGGAAGGAACACGGTCTCATACCCTGCGGCCTGGGCGCGCGGGACACCCTGAGGCTGGAGGCCGCCATGCCCCTGTACGGCCACGAGATGGACGAGGAGATCACTCCCCTGGAAGCGGGGCTGGATTTCGGCGTGAAGCTGGACAAGAGCGAATTTATCGGCCGGGACGCGCTCATTGCAGGCGGCAAGCCCAAACGGGTGCGCGTGGGTCTGGACGTGACGGGCCGCGGCATCATCCGTGAGCACCAGGACGTGTATATCGGTGACAAGCTGATCGGACATTCCACCTCCGGCACCCACTGCCCGTATCTGGGCAAAGCCGCGGCGATGGCCTTGATCGGCGCCGAATACGCGCTTGCCGGCACCAAGGTCGAAGCGGACGTAAGGGGCCGCCGCGTGGAAGCGCAGATAGTCCCGCTGCCGTTTTACGCGAGAAATAAATGATCAGGAGGATACAGAAATGGCAAACTATCCCGAAGACCTCAAATATACCAAGTCCCACGAGTGGCTCAGAACCGAGGACGGCCTGAGCGTTGTGGGTCTTACCAAATTCGCGGTGGACGCCCTGGGCGACATAGTGTTCATCGGCCTGCCCGAGGCGGGGGACGAAGTGAAGGCGGGCGTGTCCTTCGCGGACGTGGAGTCCGTAAAGGCTGTGTCCGACGTGTTCAGTCCCGTGAGCGGCAAGGTGACCGAAGTCAACGAGGAGCTGCTCGACAGCCCCGAAAAGCTGAACGAGGACCCCTACGGCGCGTGGCTCATAAAGGTGGAAGCCGCCGGCGAAATCAGCGAACTGCTGGACGCGGCGGCCTATGAGGCAGCGTGCGCCGAGGAGGAAGCGTAATGGGCGCTTACCTGCCGTCCACTTCCGAAGAACGGCAGAAGATGCTTGAGGAGATCGGGCTTGGAAGTTTTGAAGAACTGTATAGGGACGTGCCCGAAAGCGTCAGGCTGAGCGGACTCGACATCCCCGAAGGCGTGAGTGAGATGGAAGCCGCGGCACAGATAAGCGCCCTGGCGGACAAAAACACACGCTATAAAACCATATTCCGGGGCGCAGGCGCGTACGACCATTACATCCCCGCCATAGTAAAAAGCATCACCTCCAAGGAGGAATTCCTGACCGCCTACACCCCCTACCAGGCGGAGATCAGCCAGGGCGTGCTCCAGTCCATATTCGAGTACCAGACCCAGATCTGCGAACTTACCGGCATGGACGTGAGCAACGCCTCCGTGTACGACGGCGCGGTGGCGGCGGCGGAAGCGGCGCTTATGTGCCAGGAACGCAAAAAGACGGGCGTGATACTGCCCGACACCGCCGACCCGCAGGTGATCGAGGTCGTAAAGACCTACTGCGGCAGCCGCGGCGTGCCCGTGACGGTGCTTAAAACCCGGAATTACGCCCTGGATACCGGCACTCTCAAGGCGGCGCTTAAGGAAGATACCGCCTGCGTGTACGTGCAGAGTCCCAACTTTTACGGCGTGATAGAGGACGCGCAGGAGCTGTGCCGGGCCGCCCACGAAGCGGGAGCCGGGTTCATCATGGCCGCCAACCCCGTCTCCCTGGGCCTGCTAAAGACGCCCGGTGAATGCGGCGCGGACATAGCGGTGGGCGAAGGCCAGCCCCTGGGCATGCCGCTGAGCTTCGGCGGACCCTACCTGGGCTACATGGCCTGCAGAAAAGAGCTTATGCGCAAGCTGCCTGGCAGGATAGTCGGCCAGACTTCGGACAAGGACGGCAGGCGCTGCTTCGTTCTGACCCTCCAGGCCCGGGAACAGCACATCCGCCGGGAAAAAGCGTCCTCAAACATCTGTTCCAACGAAGCGCTGTGCGCCATGACCGCCTCGGTATACCTGGCCGCCATGGGTCCCGAGGGTCTTAAGCGGGCCGCCCGCTCCTCCGCGGACCATGCCCATTACCTGGCCGGGAAGCTGGGCGGACTCAAAGGCTTTGAGCTTAAGAGCGACAGACCCTTCTTCAACGAGTTTCTGACCGCCTGTCCGACAGACCCCGGCGTTTTGCAGGCGCGGCTGGACAGGGAGGGCATACTGGGCCCCCTGCCCGCGGACGGCGGCCTGTTGTGGTGCTGCACGGAAAAGAACACCAAAGACAAGATCGACAAACTCGTGGAGATCGTAAAGGAGGTGACGGGCGAATGAAGCTGCTGTTTGAACTGAGCCGCCCGGGACGCGGGCAGGACCTGCTGCCCCTTTCCGACGTGCCCGCCTGCGGGTTTGACGAAAGCCTGTTAAGGCAGGCTCCGCCCCGGCTGCCCGAGATC
>JAGCIC010000098.1 GCA_017648805.1 Clostridia bacterium | reverse complement strand
GACAAGCCGTTTGAGATCAGGGGTCTGGCAGTGCATGAGGGAGAAAAGTTCTGCCGCCTCCCCCTGACGCTGCTGCCCAGACTGTCCGACGGCGTAAACACCCTGGCCTGGCACACCGCGGGAGGACGCGTGCGCTTTGAAACGGATTCGCCAATGCTGGCGTTCAGAGTCAGGAGCCTAAATACGGGCATGATGAGCCATATGCCTCTGACCGGCAGCGCGGGCATTGACGTGTATTCCGATGGCGTGTTTGCTGCTTCCGTACGTCCCGCAAACGACAGAGGCGGATACTTCGAAGGTACCGCGAACCTGGGAGAGGGCTGGCATTCGGTAGAGGTGAATCTGCCCCTGTACAACGGCATCACGAATATGTATGTGGGCGCGTCAAAGGGGAAAAATGTGTCTGCGCCTAAAAAGTACGGAATAGACGTGCCCGTGGTGTATTACGGCTCTTCGATCACGCAGGGCGGCTGCGCTTCCCGTCCCGGCAACAGTTACCAGGGCTTCATATCCCGCTGGCTGGACTCGGACCACGTCAACCTGGGATTTTCCGGCAACGCCAAGGGCGAAGCGGAGATGGCGGAATATATCGCTTCGCTCAAGATGAGCGCGTTCGTACTCGATTACGATCACAACGCTCCGAACCCGGAGCATCTTAAGGCCACCCACGAAAACTTTTTTAGGACCATCCGCGCCGCGCAGCCGCTTTTGCCCATAGTGATAGTGTCAAAACCTGACTGGGGGCACGATGCGGAGGAAGCAAAAAAGAGAAGAGCGATCTGCCGCAAAACATACATTAATGCCGTAAAGGCGGGAGACAAGAACGTTTATTATATAAACGGATACCGCCTGTTTGGTACGCGGGACAGGGATGACTGCACGGTAGACGGCGCGCATCCCAACGATCTGGGCTTTTATAGGATGGCCAAAACCATTTATCCCGTATTGCGCACTGCGCTGGAGACGAGAAAATGACATTTCAGGATTACAACGCGCTGCTCAGCCTGATAATGGATATAGCCAAGCTCATGCTGGTGTCAGGCGCGGAAGTCTACCGGGTGGAGGATACCGTCACGCGCCTGGTCTGTGCCTATGGAGGGACCAAACCCCAGGTCAACGCCGTGCCGTCCAACATAGTCGTTACCTGCGAGTTCGAAGGCGTTGAGCATTCATCTTCCCGGCGGGTATCCGACAGCGAGACGGACATGGAACTGCTGGACAGGCTCAACAACCTGTCCAGGGAACTGTGTGCCGAGACGCCGGAACTTTCCAAAGCCAGGGACCTGTTCGACGTTGCGGTGAGCAAAAAAGAACGCACGCCCTTGCAGCTGTGCTTGGTCTATGCGTTCACCAGCGCAGCGTTTACCATGTTTTTCGGCGGAGTTTGGCTGGACGCGCTGGCAAGCCTGCTGATAGGAGGACTGCTGTATTGGGTCAAGCGGGCGATCGCCGCGCAGGGCGTCGGAAACAAGGTGTTCGTGGTGCTGCTGGGCGGAGCGTTTGCTGCGCTTATGGCGGCGGTGTGCGTGAGGTTCGGTCTCGGCAGGGATGCGGACAAGATAATAATAGGTGTGGTGATGCTGCTGGTGCCCGGAGTCGAGCTTCTGAACGGCTTCAGGGATTTTATTTCCGGCGACATACAGGCGGCCGTGATGCACATTTCTGAGGCGTTGTTCCTTGGTATAGTGCTGGCACTGGGCGCTGCGGGTATGCTTACCGTAGCCGGCAAGATAGGGCTGTAGGTGGTGCCGATGCTGAGTAAATGGATCTTGCCGCTCATCTGGGCAGCCTCAGGTTCGATCGGTTTTGCGTTTATTTATCACATGCGGGGCAAAAAACTGTGGTACAATGCGCTGGGCGGCGCTATGACCTGGCTTGTGTATCTGCTGAGCATGGAGACCGGGCTTAACGAAGGCGTATGTTACGCCATCGCCGCAGCCGTGGGCACGCTGTATTCCGAGATCATGGCCCGCGCGCTCAAGACGCCGGTGACCACGTTCGTCATTGCCGTCAACATACCCATGGTGCCGGGCGGCTCGATGTTTTACAGCTTGCTGGGACTGCTGGAAAATGATATAGACGTGTTTGTCCAAAAAGGGAAATATGCCCTGGGCGTATCGGTGGCGATAGCCATGGGCATATTTGTGGCGACTATGGGGTTCAGGCTGGCAAAAAACGCGTTGTTCCGCAAAAAAGCCTATTGAACTATGGGCATTTCCACGCTCCTTGCCATTTGAACTATCTGGGATTCCAGGGAGATTGTCACATCGTTGACCAACTGAGTGACAAATTCGGGTTTCTGCATGGTGCGCACCAGTTCTTCCTCGATGCTCTTGCGCTGTTTGG
>JAGCIC010000097.1 GCA_017648805.1 Clostridia bacterium | reverse complement strand
CGATATTGCTCAGGTTCTTGTGGTCAGCGATGTGCTGGGCCAGTTCCACGATGCCGATCGGGACGAAGGTGATGGCAATGTTGGCGATGGCGCTGCCGTCAAGCTTGACGTTGGCTGCGTTCTTGCCGTATTCCTGAATGGCTTTGATGAAGGTGAACTTGGGATAGTCCAGTACGCTGGTAAACTTGAAGGGGCTGAAGTTGGCGGCCAGGGCGTCCAGGTCGATGATCTTGAGCACCGCGGTGTCGGTAGCCCTGCCGATGAGGGTGAGGATGAGGGCCAGCACGTAGCCGGCGCCGATGCCGATTATGAAGGGGATCAGCTTCATGCCCTTGGTGCCCTTGATGGAGGCGAACACGATGGCAAGGAAGGTGCACGCGCCTACGGCGATGTAGATCAGGCTGTAGTCGCTGCCGCCGTTGGAGCTCATCCAGCCGGTGGCGGTGCCGGAAAGGGAAAGACCGATCAGGGCGACGATGGGCCCGATGATCACGGCGGGCATGAGCTTGTTGACCCAGCCGCTGCCGGTAGCCTTGATTATCAGAGCGAGCACCACGTACACCAGGCCCGCGAAGGCGATGCCGATGATGACGCCCCAGAAGCCGTAGTTGGCGTGCAGCACGGCTTCGTACGCGCCCAGGAAGGTGAAGCTGGAGCCCAGGAACACGGGGGAGCGCCGCTTGGTGAACAGCAGGTAGATCAGGGTGCCGATGCCGGCGCCGCACAGCGCGGCGGCGGGGTCGAACTTGATCGCGCCGTTGGTGTAGCCGGTCATGATCATGGGCACCAGCAGGGTGGCGGCCATGATGGCGATCATCTGCTGGAACGCGAAGACGATAGTCTTGCCCAGACCCGGACGGTCGTTGATGTCGTAAATGAGTTTCATGGGTACTCTCCTTCAGTTAGATTGTGAGAGCGGGCAATCAAAAAACCTTGCCAGAGCTCCGATCCTGATCTGAGCATGGCAAGGCTGTAATCGCATTGACCGTGTGTGGACTGCGCTCTTGCCAATATCTCGTATTGGATTAAAGATTGCTTCCGTTTTCACTTGGGATATTGTATAATAGGGACTGAGGTTTGTCAAAGGGAGATTTTGTTAAATCGTGAGCCCGCGGCTGAATGCCGAAAGTCTTGCGGCGATACGGAGCAGGAGCGAATCATGCATGCATTGACAGAAATATTCACGCGTCGCCTGTTCACGGCGGGAGAGGGCCGGGAGTCTTACCGCATACCGGGGCTTGTCGCCCAGACGGACGGCACGCTTTTGTGCTGTCTGGAAGCCAGGAGCGACCGCTGCTCCGACTGGGGCGACATAGACATAATAGTCCTAAGGCTGACCGCGGACGGGGAAGAGCTTTCCCGCGTGATACTGCCGTCGGGAGGCGGAACGCTCAACAACCCGGTGCTGTGCGCGCTTGACGGCGGCCGGGCGCTGCTCATGTACTGCCGGGAGTACGAGCAGGCGTTTGTCCGAGTCTCGGACGACTTTGGCGCGAGTTTCGGGGAAGAAAGGGAAATAACATCGGTTTTGAGGGAGTTTCCCTTCGTGTGGAACGTGTGCGCGTTGGGCCCCGGCCACGCGCTCGTGACCGCAGGCGGGCGGATCGTCTGCCCCGTGTGGATGGCGAACGGTGAGATATACGGCCGGAACCTCCGACAGCACCGTCCCAGCGTGTGCGGCTGTATCTGTTCTGACGACGGCGGGCACACCTGGAAGCGGGGCTTTATGTTCGGCGGCGCGAAAAACCCGTCCGAGACCGCGTCGTGCGAGGTGAACGGGGAGATACTGTTCACGATCCGGCAGGAAGATCCGGAGCGCCTTCGCCTGTTCGCGAAAAGCGGCGACGGAGGGAAAACGCTTAATGAGGCGCGCTTCTCAACTCTGCCCGACCCGGTGTGTTTCGCGTCCCTGTGCGGGGACGGCAAAAGGGCGTATCTGGTCAGCTGCCTTGACGGGCAGAAACGGCGGAACTTAAGCGTCTCATCTTCGGAGGACGGCAAAACGTGGCAGACCGTTTTTTGCCTGCCCGGAGGCGCGGGGTATGCGGACATTGCCGTAAGCGGGGACAGGATATACGTGTTTTCGGAACAGACGGAGGATTTCAGCTATGTGAACGCGCTGGAACTTCACTGTTTTCGGCCTGAAGAGACCGGAGCTGACGGGGAAACGCAGGCGATAAGGACCAAGAGGCTCACTTTGCGGCGGGTGCGCGCCGAAGACTGGAAGGGCATTCAGGCGGTCTGGGCGGACGCGGCGAAAGGAGAGTACGCCAGGTACGACAAGCCCAACGACCTGTCGGACGAAGCCGTGCGGAAGCGGATAGCCAAATGGGCGTCCTTCGCATCCGGCGACGAGCACATGTTTTTCGCGGTATGCCTGGGAGAGACGGTGATCGGCTACGCGGCGCTCAACCGAAGGGAAGCGGGCTACGAGCTCGGTTACTGCTTCCGCTCCGATTTCCACGGGCGCGGCTACGCGTACGAGAGCCTTTCGGCGCTGACAGACCTTATGAAGACAAAAGGGACGAAGCTGATCACGGCGGGCACCGCGCTGAACAACGCGCCCTCCGTAAGGCTGCTGGGCAGGCTGGGCTTCACACTGACCGGCACCGAGCAGGTATCCTTTTATACGGATGAGAACGGCGCGCCCGTCGTGTTCGAGGGCGGGGCATACGAACTGCAAATGTAGGCAGCGGACAAAAAAAGGGACGCCCTCCGCACGGAAGGGCGTCCGTTTATTATGCGCTTTGTCAGATGTCCAGCGTCTTTAAGTAGTCTATGGACATGCGGGCGGCCTCAAGGGGCGTGCGGCCCCTGCTGTCGTCCTGTTCAACGACGACCCAGCCCGCGCCCGCCTGCTTCGCGGCGGCGCAGATGGCGGGGAAGTCCTGGCAGCCGTAGCCCACGGGGCGGAACTCGAACTCGATCTCGCCCTCCTTGGCGCTGTCGTCCGCCATGCCGATCAGGGCGTAGGGATTCTTGCCCTCGGTCTTCTTGCCCACGTAGTCCTTAAGGTGCACGATGGGGGCGCGGCCCGCGTACTTGAGCACGTAAGCGGCGGGGTCGGCGCCGGCGTACTTGGCCCAGCAGGTGTCCACTTCGGTCTTAAGGTACTTTTCGTCGATGGCGTCGTATATGAAGTCCAGCCCGTACTCGCCGGAGACGGCGGTGAACTCGAAGTCGTGGTTGTGGTACAGAAGGGTGATGCCGGCCTTTTCGCACAGCTCGCCGAACTTGCGCATGGCGGCCAGCGTGCGGGCGAACTTTGCTCCGCCAGGGCGGCTCTCGCTGTCCGTGTAGGGCACGGCGATGTACTCGCAGCCCAGCAGTTTATAGTCGGAGATCACCTTGAACATATCCTTTTCTATCTCCGCCAGGGGCACATGGGCGGATATGGCGGGGATGCCCGCCTCGTCAAGGCACGCTTTGTATTCCTGAGGGGTCTTGCCGTACAGGCCCGCCAGCTCCACGGCCTCGTAGCCCATGGCCTTCAGCTGCTTAAGGGTGCCCAAAAGATCCTTTTCCGCGTCGTCGCGGGCGGAATAAATCTGATAGCCGATCTTCATTAGGTTGCCTCCATTGTCGGATATATGATGATTTGCTGCGACCCACCCCGAAGGGTGGGTCTTTATGCAGGGTCTACGCCTTGGTCTCGGGCGCCTTTTTCCCGGACGCGCGCTTTTTGGGCGCTTTCTTTGCGGTCTCTTCGGGCGCTTCGTTGGTTTCTTCCTTGGCCTCGAGCTTCACGGCTTTGGGCTTCCCGGGCTTGGCTTCCTTCTTGGGAGCGGGCTCGGGCCTGGCTTCGGGTTCGGGCTCGGCTTCGGCGGGAGCGGCCTTCTTTGCCCGGGGCTTTGCGGGCTTGGCTTCCTTCTTGGCGGCAGGCTCTTTTTCGGGCTTGGCCTCGGCTTCGGCGGGAGCGGCCTTCTTTGCCCTGGACTTTTTGGGCTTGGGCGCGGGCGCTTCCTCTATGGGCTGCGCCTGGGAGACGCCGCACAGGTCGCCGAACAGCTCAAGATACTTGTCCGCGCTCTTGTCCCAGCCGTATTCGCCCCACATGGCGCGGCGGGCCAGGAAGTCGAACTGCTTGCGGTTGTTGTAGTAGATGCCCGTGGCGCGCTCGATCACGTGCAGCATGTCATGGGCGTTGTAGTTGAAGAAGGTGAAGCCGTTGCCGTCGCCGGTGTACTCGTTGTAGCTGAGCACCGTGTCCCTCAGGCCGCCGGTCTCGCGGGCGATGGGCAGCGTGCCGTACCTCAGGGCGATCATCTGGCTCAGGCCGCAGGGCTCGAACATGCTGGGCATCAGGAACAGGTCCGCGCCGGCGTAGATCTTGTGGGCCAGGGCGTGGTTCATCTGGAAGGAGGCAGCCAGGCGCCCGGAATACTTCCAGCTGGCCCAGCCGAACAGGTCCATGTACTTGCTTTCGCCCATGCCCAGCACCACCATCTGGGCGCCGGTGTTCATTATGCCGTCCAGCACCCGCTCCACCAGGTCCAGCCCCTTCTGGGCGGACAGGCGGGTGACCATGGCGATCAGGGGCGCGTTCTCGTCCTGCTTGAGCCCCAGTTCCTTCTGCAGCGCCAGTTTGTTGGGCAGCTTGTCCTCGAAGGTGTCGGGGGTGTAGGTCTTCTCTATGAAGGGATCCCGGGCGGGGTCGTACTCCACGGTATCGATGCCGTTCAGTATGCCGCTTAACACGCTCTGGCGGGACCTGAGCAGCCCGTCCATCCTCTCGCCGTAGTAGGGAGACAGGATCTCCTGGGCGTAGGTGGGGGACACGGTGGTGATCCTGTCCGCGAACACCAGGCCGCCCTTTATGAAGGAGCACTGGCCGTAGAACTCCAGGTTGTCGCTGGAATACGCCCAGTCGCCCAGGCACAGCAGCTCTTCCGTGGCGGAAATGGGATACAGCCCCTGGAACTGCAGGTTGTGGATGGTGAAGGTGGTCTTGATGCCGGAGTACAGGGGCAGCTGCCTGTACTGCGCCCTGAGCAGCACCGGGATCATGCCCGTCTGCCAGTCGTGGCAGGAGAGCACGTCGGGTATGAAGTCGATCTTGGGCAGGGTCTCCAGCACCGCCTTGGCGAAGTAGGCGAACCTTTCGCCCTCGTCGCCGCCCCGGCCGTAGATGTAGTCGCGGCCGAAGTACTGCTGGTTGTCGATGAAGTAGAAGGTCACCCCGTCCTTTTCCAGGGTCTCGATGCCTACGTACTGGTGCCGCCAGCCCAGGTCTATGTAGAAATAGCACACGTGGCGCAGCTGGTCCTTGAACGAGGCGTCCATGCCCTTGTACAGGGGCAGAATGACTCTTATGTCTGCGCCCTTCTTGGCGATCTCCTTGGAAAGCGCGCCCACTACGTCGGCCAGGCCGCCGGTCTTGATGAAAGGCACGCATTCGCTGGCAGCGAATAATATCTTCATGGTAAGGTTCTCCTTTGTCAGATGGTAACGTTTTTGCCCAGCACGATGGGATAGCGGCGGGAACCGATCAGGCGTGCGCCGGAGAGCACGGTGACGTCCTTGTCCAGTATCACGTTCTCAAGCTCCACGTCCTCGCCTATATAGCAGTCCTGCATTATGATGCAGCCCTTGATCCGGGCGCTCTTGGCCACTCTCACGCCCCTGAACAGCACGCTGCCCTCCACTTCGCCTTCGATCACGCAGCCGTCCGCCACCAGTGCGGAGGACACCTTGCTGCCGGGCAGGTACTTGGCGGGGGCGTCGTTGCGGGTCTTGGTGTAGACGGGATTGGTGTCGAACAGTTCGCGCCTCACATCGGGATCCAGCAGGTCCATGTTCAGGTTGTAGAAGGAGTTCACGGTCTCCATCCTGCGGCAGTAGCCCTTGTATTCCAGGCCCACCACCTTGAGCGTCTTGTCGTAGACCGCGTTGCGGATGATGTGGGAGTACAGGTCGTGATAGCCGTGGGAAGCCGCCACGTCCACCATGTGCATCAGCAGGGTGCGCTTAATGAGCACCACGTCCATCAGCACGTTGGGGCAGGTGATCACGTTGGGGTTGATCTCTATGTCGGTCACGCGCTTGGACTCGTCCACGTTTATGAACGCCCTCACGCTGTCGGAATAGCGGGAGTATTCCCAGTTCACGGGATCGAAGCGGGTGTACATCAGGCTGATGTCCGCGCCGGTCTCCTTGTGCAGGTCCATGAGCTCGTCGTACGTGGTGTTGTAGATCAGCCTGCCGCCCACGATCAGCACGTATTCCTGGCCGGAACGGCGCAGGAACTCCATGTTGTCCTTGAACGCGTCGAGTATGCCCTGATAGCCCTCGTCGCCGGTGCGGTTGGGGATCAGCAGGTACAGGCCGTTGTTGCGGGTGTGCAGGTTCCATTCCTTGCCCCGGCCCAGATGGTCCATAAGGGAGTGGAAATTGCCCTGCATCATCACGCCCACCTTGCGGACGGAAGAGTTGACCAGGTTGGACAGCATAAAGTCCACCAGGCGGTACCTGCCCGCCACCGGCAGCGCGCTGACGGAGCGGTTCGAGGCCAGTTCGCGCAGGGAGAATTCGTCCTTCGCGGTATAGATTACGCCAACTACGTCCTTCATACTGTTTCCCCTCCGCCAAGTGTTTCTTCATTGACCTGCTGGCCGGCTTTGACAATGGTGAACGGCTTGAGATTGGTGCCGTGGCCGATCAGGGCGATGTCGCCCTCGCTTTCGCCCACGCGGCAGTTTTCGCCTATCACGGACTGCTCGGCGATTATGGACCTCTCCACCACCGCGCCGGACTTGATCACGCAGTCGGGCATGATGGCGGAATCCTTCACCACCGCGCCCTCTTCGACTATGACGCCGCTGGAGAGCACGCTGCCCGACACCTGCCCGTAGACCTGGCAGCCCTCGGTGACCAGGGAGTTCTCCACCTTGCCCTTGTCGCCCACGAAGTGGGGCGGCATCACGGGGCTCTTTGCGTAGATGGGCCAGCGCTTGTCGTTCAGGTCCACCTCGGGGGGATTCTTGAGCAGATCCATGTGCGCTTCCCAGAGGGAGTGGATGGTGCCCACGTCCTTCCAGTAGCCGTTGAAGCTGTAGGCGTAGAGCCGCTTTTCCTCTTTGAGCATGGTGGGGATTATGTTTTTGCCGAAGTCGTTGTGGCTGTCGGGATTTGCGTGGTCCTCCACCAGGTATTTTTTAAGCTGGGAGTAGGTGAAGATGTACACGCCCATGCTGGCCAGGTTGCTCTTGGGCTGCTTGGGCTTCTCCTCGAACTCGAATATGCGGCCGTCCTCTTTGGTGTTCATTATGCCGAAGGAGGGCGCTTCCTCCCAGGGCACGGGGCGCACGGCGATGGTGATGTCCGCCTGCTGCTTGATGTGGTAGTCCAGCATGGCGGAGTAGTCCATCTTGTATATGTGGTCTCCGCTGAGTATCAGCACATAGCGGGGGGAATACTGGCCTATGAACGCCAGGTTCTGGTAGATGGCGTCGGCGGTGCCGGAATACCAGCGGCCTTCGGAGCCCTGCACATAGGGGGGCAGCACGAACACGCCGCCGTCGGTCAGGTCCAGATCCCAGCTGGCGCCGGAACCGATGTAGCTGTTGAGCTCCAGGGGCTGATACTGGGTGAGCACGCCTACGGTGTCT
>JAGCIC010000008.1 GCA_017648805.1 Clostridia bacterium | reverse complement strand
TACTCTCTGGAGCTGGCCCGTGACTACTTCCGTCTGGCTCTGTCCGAGCTGGAGGCCGACGGCAAGTACACCCCCGGCACCAAGGCTGCCCCCACCGAGATCCACATCGAGATCGCCTGGATGTATCCCACCGACGAGGAAGACTACCACAACGAGATCAAGAACTTCATTGAGACTGCCTTCAACGACGAGAGCGTCTGCGGCGGCGTCTATAAGCTGGCCATCGAGTTCTGGGTAGGCAACACTTGGTCCGACGTGTACTACAACAAGCTGATGCCTGGTCAGTACGACCTGGGCTTCGGCGCCATCTCCGGCAACAGCCTGGATCCCATCGGCTTCGTGTCCGTGCTGTCCTCCGATCAGGACATCTCCGGCAGCTTCACGCTGAACTGGGGCACCGACACCAACGATCCCGATGTCTACCCCATCGTCTATAAGAACATGCGGTGGTCCTTCGACGCCCTGTACAATGCGGTCAACGCCCAGGGCATCGTGGCCAAGGGCCAGAACAAGGCTGCCGTCACCTTCAACTACACGCCCATCGTGAAGAACGAGGACGGCACCTACACCGGCTCCATTGAGATGGTGCCCGCCCTGCCCGATCTCACCAAGATCACGCCCACCTCGGTCGTCTGCTGCAACTACGAGCGCTACAAGCTGGGCGACGGTCAGTATGACGAGGCTGAGGTCGAGTTCACCGTGGAAGAGAAGGAAGGCGGCGTTGTGGTCGTGACCTTCACCGTGCCCGCTGAGCTGGCTGAGGATTACGCCACCGGCAGCGGCACCTCCGAGAACCCCTCCGGTCTCACCGGCTTCGACTTCTACTATGATCAGGATCTGAATGGTGCGCAGAGCGCTGGTCTCTACTACTCCATCCAGGAGGATTATTTCGAAGTTCCCGCCGCGCAATAATCGAACAATAACTAATTAGCGCACAGGCGATGGGGTCAAAAGGCCCCATCGCCTGTCGGTTGAAGGACTAAAGGCTTTCAAGGGGGTTTAGAATGGGGAAATACGTCCTAAAGAGGATCGGACTTGCGTTTATCACCACGTTCATCATCCTCTCCTTAACGTTTATTCTTGTCAAGCTGCTTCCCTTCCAGCGACCCATCGGAGGCGATCAGCAGCAGATCGCATATTTTGACAAACAGTTTCATCTGGGGTACGTTTTCCGCTTTGAGCAGGAGGCGCCTCAATATGGCACGCTCCTGTACAAATCACCGACAGAGAAGGGGCGCGCCTATTACTATTATCAAGTGCCGGTGCTGGAGCAGTACGCCAACTGGCTCAAGAACATCGTCCTGCATTGGGACTGGGGCTACAGCAAGACCTTCCAGCCCAACGTGGCCGCCTCGGTCATCATCATGTCCCGTATCGGCTATTCCATGCGTTTGAATATTATCTCGGCCGTCTTGTCGGTGCCCTTGGGCATACTGCTGTGCATCTGGGCGGCGTTGAAGAAAAACACAGTGACGGACCATACTATTTCCACGCTGGTCATGATCTGCGTTTCGATCCCGAGTTTCGTTTTGATATCCTTCGTGCTGCGCATCTTCAGCTACGGGCTGGGATGGCTGCCGTCCACCTGGCCGCCGGACACCGCTGCTACTTCCGCAAAGGTACAAGGATACATCATCCCTGTATTCTGCCTGTGCTTTTCGCCTATTTGCGGCTACTGCCGTACCGTCCGTGCGGAGCTGTGCGAGGTCATGGAGAGCGATTATCTGCTGCTGGCCCGCACCAAGGGCCTGACCCGGCGTCAGGCCATCGTCCGCCATGCCATGAAAAACGCCATGGTGCCCATCTTCCCCTCCATCCTGGCG
>JAGCIC010000096.1 GCA_017648805.1 Clostridia bacterium | reverse complement strand
GTTGGAGACACCTTCAAATTCACTCCCTCCGCCAACAGCGGCGTCACAGCCAAATACCGCCAGGCATACTGGTATTCGCTCGATCCCGAAATCGCCGACATCAACGTGATCGGCAATAACTGCGAAGCCACCGTAATAGCCAAGGCGCCCGGCCTCGCCACCGTGTACGCCGTGTCCTCCAGCGGCGTCATCGCCAGCGTCAGCGTGCAGGTCAACCCGCTCATAATCAAGCAGCTCGGGTTCCTGGAAACGGCGCTTGGCATGACCGCCGGGGACAGCCTTACAATGGACTATACCTTCTCCCCTGCCGGCGCGGACACGAGCGGCGTGTACATGTACACTTCCGACGAGACCGTGGCTTCGTTCGACGGTTTCACGCTTTCAGCGCTGAAGGCGGGCAGTTGCTCCGTATTCGTCACGAACGGGAACGTTTCCGCCCAGATCCCGCTTACGGTCACCGCCCCGCCCATGGAAAGCGCCCAGCTCGACCAGGACGTGCTTTACGGCATAGCGGGCAACAGCGCTGCCATAAGCTACACATACACTCCTTCCGCCGCCTCGCCCGACGCTTTTGACTGGAGCAGTTCCGACACATCCGTTGCCGCGGTCAGCGCCTCAGGCGTCGTCTCGTTCGTGGCGGAAGGCGAAGCTATCATAACCGGCACCGCAAATGACGGCAGCGAACTCACGCTGGCGCTGACTGTCGTCGTCGAGGAGATACCCGTAAGGGAACTGGCGCTGGCGGAAGACAGCGTGACTATGCTATCCGGCGAACACCGCAATATCGTCTATGCCGTTTATCCCCTGAACGCTTCCTACTCCTCCGCCGTGTTCTCGTCTTCCGACGAAAGCGTCGCGAAAGTGAGTCCTTCCGGTGAAGTGACGGGCCAGATGGCAGGTGAAGCGGACATCACCGTGACCGTCGGCAGGGGCAGCTACCTTACCAGCAAGACCCTCCATGTGACCGTACAGCGCAGCGGTTCCGCGCAGTACCGCGCCCTGGTAATGGGCCAGTGGACCAATTCCAAGCAGAACGGTTATCTGCCTTTCAGCAAAAACAGCACCCGCGGCGTCGTTGACGCGCTTAATCATTCCCACGTGGACGGCGCGGCGTACTCAGTGACATATAACGGTTCGAGCCCAAGCCTGTCCAGTTTCCGCTCCGCCATAAACACACTGGCGAACGCTGCTCAGCCCGACGATGTGACTTTTATCTACATCCTCAGCCATGGCTCCAACAGTGCCGCATACGGAGGCTACAACTTCACCTTCTCAAGCTCGGGTGACAGAATGAACGCCGAGACCCTGATCGGCGGCGTCAGTCAGATCAGCGGCCACGTGGTACTGGTGCTTTGCACCTGCCATTCCGGCAGGGTCTACGCTTCCTCCTCGAAGCTCGGCACGATCATGGCAAACGGCGGCAGCTACAACGGCAAAAACGGCGCAGGAAGACTGAGCATAATAACCTCAGCCACCGACACGCTGTCCACTTACTACAACGTGGCCAACGAGAGCGTCAGCTACGATTTCTTCTCCAAAGCTTTCACGAGGGGCCTGGGCTGGGATATGATCGCAGATGTGCCCTGTTCCCTGGCGGCCGATTCCAACGGCGACGGCAAGGTCAGTGTGCGTGAGATCGCATCTTACTCCGCCACCCAGACCCAGAACCTTATAAGCGCCTACGTGCAGCAGTACGGCACCGACAAGCTGCACGGCAACCTGAGCCAGTATCCCACCCATTTCTACGCCCAGGGCGACGCAGACCTGATAATCATAGAGAGGTGACCCGATGCGCTGCGCCTGTCCCAACTGCGGGACCTATATGGTCCATTCCGAAAGCACCGAGCTGGGCTGCGTGTGCCCGCAGTGCGGTTCCCGCTGCAAAATGTGCCTGGGCACCAACACCGTAGTCTCGCGCGAAAACCTTAAGGAGATCGCCTCGCGCCTGGCGTATATCAGCCAGATCACGGAAGAAACCGAAGACGAGCGCCTGTCAGGCGAAGACGCTCCCGAAGCCGAAAA
This sequence comes from Clostridia bacterium, assembly GCA_017648805.1. Next base: position 4,758 of record JAGCIC010000096.1, on the reverse strand, counting down.
CGATGAATACGGAGATTGAGCGCAAGTTTCTGATAAAAATGCCAAATGCCGGGCAGCTTGCCCGCCTGGACGGCTGCGTCGTCACCCTTATCAGACAGACATATCTATTGAACGACGGCGGCAGCGAGCGGGTGCGCGCCCGTATGTACGGCGGCAAAACCGTGTACACCCATACCACGAAGCAGCGCATCACTTCTTTAAGCGCCTACGAAGACGAGCAAGTCATAGGCAGATCCGAATACCTCTCCCTGCTCGAACGGCGCGACACCGAGCGGAACGACATATACAAAACACGGCTGGCAGTCCCTTTTGACGGTCACGTGTTTGAAGTCGACATATACCCATTCTGGCGCAGGCAAGCCGTTATGGAAGTCGAGCTTTCGGGAGAGGATGAAAACGTGGCTTTCCCGCCTTTCATAGAGATCATCCGTGAAGTCTCGGACGACAGATCTTATTCCAACAAATCCTTAAGCAAGAACATACCGGACGAAGACTGACGAAGCACGGCAAAAGCGCCGCGGGAAACATTTCCCGCGGCGCTTTTTTCGAGTTGCCTCACCAGATCTCTATGCTGTCGATGCCGAAGTACTTGATGGCGTATTCGTCCCTGTAACCTTCCCATTTGCCGTCCTGCCAGCGTCCGTAATGGGTGAAGCTGTTGGGACTTGTGAAGTTGGGCTCGGGATCGCCCTTCTGGTGGAAGGGGCCGAACACGTTTCTCAGCGAGCTCGTCAGCTCGATCTCCAGCGTGTTGCTTCCGGGCTTGAATTCGAATTCAGTGACTGCCTTGTCGCTGAGCAGCAGCGTTTTAAGTCCACCGCCGTTCAGGCTCACCCGCGCCGCAGCGTAACGTCCGTTCAGACGAAGGTGTTTTTCCGTGCCCCTCGCGTCGATATCCACAGCGACCTTCAGCGTGCCGCCGAAGAACGGGAAGCCGTCGGACGCCAGGCCGGCCAGGTTCACGTAGCGCCTGGGCAGCGTGACCGTGAAGCCGGAAGCGCTTAGGCAGCGCTTTTCTATTGGCACGAGCGCGTCCGTTTCAACACAGAAGTCGCCCCGCAGATATATGTTTTCAATATTGGTCTCATAGCACAGACAGTTTACAAGGCTCTCCGTGGTGTTGTCGTGCAGGAAATACACCCCGTTGTGCACCTTGTATACGTGCTCGCTCTGGTAATAGTCCATGCGCAGCACGATCTCGTTGGCGCCTATCCTTACGAGCCCCGCTATGTCGTAAGACACGAAGCCGGTCCCGAAGTCTCCTTCCCGGTCCGCCTGCACTTCCGCTCCGTTCACGGTGAGCAGCGTGCCGGACCCGGTTTCAGCCTCAAGGCGAATGTCGAAAGGCCTGGCGTTGGTGGTGAAGGTGTACTTAAGATATATCGTGCGGTTGGTCTGTTCCTGGAGCAGCCGGTCGTTTATGGCCATGATCGGCAGTTCTTCGGTGTAGTTCTCGCCGTCGTAGGAAAGCCGCGCCATATCAAGGGGCAGCGTGTTTTTGTCGGCCCGGGTGATCAGCGCTCCAAGCCCGATCAGGGTCCTTACTTCACTTTCGGGCTCCTCTTCCACGCTCACGGCTCTCGCCGAAAGGAACATAAGCGTGGACTCCCCCGCCTCCAGGTCAAGGGGAATCTCGATCCCGTTTGCTCCCCGCTCAAAGTGGATGTCTTCAAAGCGGAGCGTCTCCAGGTTCAGCTTCCGGGCGCCCTGCGCGCGGATCCTGAGAGTGTTGCTCTGAGGCTTATCCTTCGACAGGTTGACGGCAAATATGAAATCTCCGAACTCCGCCCTTCTGAGCGTAAGTCGAATGAACTCACTTTCGCCGGTCAGCTCAAATCCGGGGTTGCCAAGCTCATCGATGCCGATATTCCCGGCCAGTTCAAGCGGCCTTTCCTCGCCGTTCACCATGTGCGGCGCTTCGCCCGCCAGGCACAGCCTGCCGCCGTTTTTGACGAAGTCTTTCAGAAGCTTCAGCGTGCTTTCGTCTATGGACGGCATTTCGGGCACCACCACGGTCGAATACGCGCACTTGCCTATCACAAGCTTTTTGCCCGCCACGCGCCCGTATTTTTTCATCAGCGTCTCGTCGCCTATGTGATGTATCACGCCCCGGGCGCCCAGTTTTTCCGCAAGTGCTGTAAACGACGCGTTCAGTGCGCGGGTGGAGTCCCTGTCCGTCCGTTTGAAAACCGTATATCCCGCGTGCAGGGGATGGATCACCAGCGTATCCGCCATTTCACGGCTCTCGCTGAGCAGATAGCCCAGGCGCGTGAAATAGTCGTTAAAGCGGCGCATATACATGTTCCAGCTGGTCACGGGAGAGTAAAACGCCGGATAATCCCGCTTCCTCTGTCCGCTAACGGAGTAGGGGTACAGGTGGTGGCACACCAGGTTCACGCCGTTTACGAACTGCCATTCCAGTATGCGCTTCAATTCTCTGGGAGTTACATCCCAGCCGCAGGCGGCAAAACTCTCCGTGAGCACCTGCTTTTTGCCCAGCTGCATCGCCACGGAGGAAACCTGACGGGGCGTGAGCTCGCTGCCGATCTCCCTGCCCAGCCAGTCCACTCCCGGGATATGCTCATACTCGTAAAACGGCATCACGCCCGCGCAGCCTTCCATCTGGCCCGCCAGATGCTGTTCTTCCACCACGTGGCCGGTAAGCTTGCAGCCGTGTTCCTCGCACCAGCGGTAAACCTGCCCGGCAAAGCTCTCCGTGAACAGTTCGTTCATCATCAGCCAGTAACGGTAGCGGAAGGCCGGAGCTTCCCGGCAGTCCAGGAACAGGGCTCCAAGTTTGAGCGTGATGTCCTCGGAATAGCGGCTCAAATACCTGGCTCCGATCACGGGCGTGTAGGCGGTGGCACCCCTGAAGTACTGGGGCTCGTCGGTAAAAAACCCTATCAGTGCCTTGCCGAAATCGTCCCCCAGCGCCTTATAGTACTTGCTGTGGGTCTCCATTATGAATTTCTGTACGATTTTCCAGTTGAGCACATCTACTACGGTGGGATTCGTCCTGTCGTACACGCAGAAGCAGCCGCTTCTGTCATCCTCGTTCAGCTTATACAGCTGACCGTCCTCCACCCGGTAGCAGCCCAGCGCCGCCGGATCAAAAGCTTCTCTCTCGACTCCCTCAAGATAATGTGCGTGATTTGCCGGGTCTTCCAGCAGTTTCATTCCCGCAAAGCCGCTGGGCCAGCCGTTCTCGTCGTACGCCCAGGCACGCATGCCCCGCTTTTTGCTTTCATCCACGCAGGCGGTTATGCACCTGAACCAGTCATCACCCATATACTCGGTGATCAGTCCGCCGCGGGCGTGCATGAAAAAGCCGCCGAAGCCGTCCCGTTTCATGTGGTTGATCTGGCGTCTCAGCTCCTTGGGCTCAAGCCTGTCGTTCCAGCTCCAGAACGGTATTGGTCTGTAATCCGTAAGGTCGCCCTTAAGGGTCTCGATAATGTTGCTGCTCATTGTGCCGCCTCCGTTTTTTAAGCAGTCCGCTCCGATAGTCTTTTTCCCTACTGTTTCACGGGCACCGCGCCGGATAATTCCGGGCTCTTCAGTATGCCCATGGGTTTGAATTCATACTCGTACTTCCACAGATCCCCTTCACTGCGCCAGGAATTGGGGCTCTGGTAGTAATATATGCCCTGTGTGTGGTGCAGCTGCCCGAAACCGTTGATGCGCGTGCCGTACAGCCTGAGCACCAGTTCGTGCCTGCCCGGCTCAAGACCTTTGAATTCGAGCCTGTAAGGAGAGAACGCTATCCTGCCCGCGTCCTTTCCGTCCACGAACGCCTTGACCAGCCCGCCCCGCCAGTGAGGCACCCTTACGGCAAAGTCGCCGCAGGTGTCTACGGGAATGATGTACTCCACGTTGCCCGTGTAGAAGGGCAGTCCCTGCTCGACCACCGAACCGAAGCCCAGCTTTTCGGGAAGAGGAATCAGCGTTTTGACCGTGCCGTTCACCCTCACGCCGAAGTCACCCAGCAGATAGAACGCTTCCAGATTCGTGCGTTTGCCGATGGGCGTGCGCACCGTCAGCACATTTTCGCCCTTTTTGATTCCCGGCAGTGCGATCTGCTTTATGTCCCGGTCCACGAACCAGCCTGTGACCTCCGTACTGACATTTTCACCGTTCAGGCATATTTGGGCCAGTTCAGGATCCTCCAGCGCCAGATGAGCGGAAGGCACCTCCTCTTCGCTGGGGATGGTGAAGCGCACGTCTATAAAGTGCTCATTGGGCTCGTCGGGGATAAGGTACGGCTGCATGACTTCCTTCCTGCGTGGAGGAATGCCCAGCGCTCTGCGTGCGGCGTTATCCATGCGCAGTATCTCTTCCCCGGGCTGCCATTCGCCGCCGTCCAGCGCGTACTCACCCATGTCCAGCAGGCACATGTTGGGTTCCGACAGTCTGAACCTGACCGGCTCCATAATAAGCGCGGCCTGTTTGTCCCGGCTGGGCATGCTTATGAATTCCGGAGCGCGGGTATGTTCCTTTGCGGGTTCGAGCCACAGAAGCAGGCTGTCATGCAGGTGCCACACTTTTTCGAAGACGGTCCTGCCGCCCGTGACCAAAGCATCCAGCGGGCGGATTTCGCCGCTGAGCGTATCGTACAAGGTGAGCTTATAATCGCCCTTCAGAGTGAAACGCAGCTTGCAGTCGTTCTCCACGTCGGGAGAAGGCGGATTTTTGCCGTTGGCCGCAAACAGCCACATGCCGCCTTTATCCTGCCGCAACTGGTATAAAAGCGTATCGGCC
>JAGCIC010000095.1 GCA_017648805.1 Clostridia bacterium | reverse complement strand
TTCTGATGGCGTATTACGCCGCAAACGCGGTGTTCCAGAGTTTTATGAGCCTGTACCTGACCGACCGGGGACTTAACGGCGCCACGATCGGCACCATAAACGCGGTGATCGCCTTCGTGAGCGTGCCCACCATGTACCTGTGGGGGCGGGCGGGCGACCGGGCGGCGTCCAGGAACCGGCTTCTGGCGGCGATGGCCGTGATCAGTACGGCTGTGATACTGCTTCTGCCCCTGCAGGGCAGTTTCGCGTACGCGCTGATCGTGCTGGGACTTTTCGGCTGCGTGTACACCAGCCTGCAGCCCATGGGTGACAGCATAGTGCTCACCAACCTGGACAGCGAGGGCCTGCCCTTCGGCGGCGTAAGGCTGGCCGGCGGGCTCACCTTCGCGGTGGTGGCGGCGCTGTTCGGATACGTGAGCGACTATTTCGGCAGCGTGACGGTGGTGTACGGCACGGCGGCAATGTGCCTGATGGTGGCGCTCGCGGCGCTCAACATGCCCAGGGTATCCTCGAAGGGGCAGGCAGCCTCCGCCCGTGGCGCGGGCAAACTGCTCGGGAACCCGGAAGTCATCCGCCTGTTCGCGCTGATGGTGCTGCTGCAGATAACCTACGGCTACTATTACGCCTTCTTTTCTCCGCTGCTCAGGGACGACCTGGGGGGCGGCGAGAACCTGGTAGGCTGGAGCTTCTTCATATCCGCCTGTTCCGAGGCGCCTTTCCTGATCTTCTCCGACAGGCTGATCAAAAAGCTGGGCGCGGGCAAACTCATGTGCCTGGCGGCGGCGGTAATGACCCTTCGCTGGATGATACTGGCCACCACGTCGAGCCCTTACGTGGCGCTGGCGGCCCAGGTGCTGCACGGCTTCGGCTTTATAGTCATCACCGTGAGCGCGGCGAAATACATACAGAAAGTGGCCGGAGACGGGGAGAAGGCCACGGGCCAGCTGCTTCTGGGCGTGTTCGGTTTCGGACTGGCCCGGGGCATAGGGTATCTGGCGGGCGGCGCGTTAAGCGACGTGATAACCCGTCAGGGGGTGTTCTATATCACCGCGGGCATCTGCTTCGTCTGCCTGGCGGTGTTCGCGCCCTATTATTTCCGGCACAAACCCCTGAACGGGGAGGATTAAATGAACAAGCTTATCGCGATAGTGGGCACCAACGCCTCGGGCAAAAGCTCGCTGGGCGTGGAGCTGGCCGGGCGCTTTGACGGTGAGATAGTGTCCGCGGACAGCCGCCAGGTGTTCAAGGGCCTGGACCTGGGCAGCGGCAAGATCACGCCCGAGGGCATGAAAGGCGTGCCGCATCACCTGCTGGACGTGGCCGAGCCCGGGGAGTTCTTCTCCATGGCGGACTTCCAGAAGTGCGCCTACAGCGCCATAGACGGCATAATCGCCAGGGGCCATGTGCCGTTCATAGTGGGCGGCACGGGGCTGTACGTGGACAGCGTGACCAAAGGCTATAACTTAAGCGAGATAGTGCCCGACCTTGGCTACCGGGAGGAACTTGAGACGTTTTCCACCCCGGAACTCTGGGAGATGCTGCAAAAACTGGAACCCGGCAGCGATATAGACCCCAGGAACCGAAACCGGGTCATGCGCAGGCTGGAAAAGCTCCGCCAGGGAGACACGCTCAAGCCGCAGAACAACCCCCGCTACGACGTGCTCACTCTGGGCGTCAGGTGGGACAGGGAGACGCTGAAACGGCGCATAGACGAGCGGCTCGAGCGGCGCGTGAACGAGGGCATGACGGACGAGGTGGCGCGCCTGAGGGAAAGCGGCGTGCCGGACGAGTTCCTGCTCAAGCTGGGGCTGGAATACCGTTACGTTACCCAATACCTGCGGGGTGAATGGCAGAGCAGGGAGGAGATGCTCAGCGAGCTCTCACTCGCCATAAAGCGCTTCGCCAAGCGGCAGGTGACCTGGTTCAAGAAGGACCAAAGCGTCATCTGGCTGGATATGGAACACGAGCCTGTACTTCAGGCGTCCGAAATAATAAAAGAGTTTTTGGAGAAGTAAATGTTCGCGCATCTGCATACGCACACGGAATACAGCCTGCTGGACGGCGCAAACCGCATAGGCGAGCTGCTGGACAGGGTAAAAGAGCTGGGGATGACATCCTGCGCCATCACCGACCACGGCGCCATGTACGGCGTGGTGGACTTTTACGTGGAGGCGAAAAAGCGGGGCATCCATCCCGTGATAGGCTGCGAGGTCTACGTGTGCCGGGACATGGACGACAAGACCGGCGGCTCCTCGGGCAACAGCCACCTGATCCTTCTGTGCGAGAACCAGCGGGGCTACCAAAACCTGGTCAAGCTGGTGAGCGAGGGCTTCACCCGCGGCTTCTACTATAAGCCCAGGGTGGACTATGAACTGCTCAAAAAGTATTCCGAAGGCCTTATCTGCTTAAGCGCGTGCTTAAGCGGCGACATACCCAAGGCGATACTGGACAACCAGTACGGGGAGGCGCTCAAGTACGCCAACCTATACCGGGAGATATTCGGGGAAAACAATTTCTTCCTGGAACTGCAGGACCATGGCCTGAGCGAGGAAAAACGGGTGACCAACGCGCTCATCCACATGTCCAAAGAGCTTGGCATACCTCTGGTGGTGACCAACGACTGCCACTACCTGAACCGGGAGGACGCGGCGGCCCAGGAAGTGCTGATGTGCATACAGACGGGCAAAAAGCTCTCCGACGACGAGCGCATGCGCATGAACACCGACCAGCTCTACCTGAAGAGCGAGGAGGAGATGCAAAAGCTGTTCCCCGCTTTCGGGGACGCGCTGGACCGCACGGAGGAGATCGCCCGCCGCTGCAATGTCACCTTCGACTTTGAGACCAAACACCTGCCCGCGTACCCCATAGACACGGGCGAGTCGCCAAGCGAAATGCTGAGGCGCCTGTGTTTCGAGGGGCTCAAGCGCAAGTACGCCCTCGACAGGCAGGACGCAAAGGAACGCCTGGAATACGAACTGGGCGTGATAGAGAAAATGGGCTATGTGGATTACTTCCTCATAGTGTGGGACTACATAAACTACGCCCGCAGCGTGGGCATACTGGTGGGTCCCGGCAGGGGCAGCGGCGCGGGCTCGATAGTGGCGTATACGCTGGACATCACCGCCCTTGACCCTCTTAAATACTCTCTGCTGTTCGAGCGCTTCCTGAACCCCGAAAGGGTGAGCATGCCCGATCTGGACATAGACTTCGACTACGAGCGCAGGAGCGAAGTGATCGACTACGTGGCGGACAAGTACGGCCACGACCACGTGTCCCAGATAATCACCTTCGGTACCATGGCTGCCAAGGCCGCGATAAAGGACGTGGGCAGGGTGCTGGACGTGAGTTTCGGGCGCACGGATCAGATAAGCAAAATGATCCCCAATGCCCTGGACATGACCATAGACAAGGCGATGGTGCTGAACCCGGAGCTCAAGAGCGCCTACGAAGGGGACGAAGAGGTCAAAAAGCTGATAGACACCGCCCGCAAGCTGGAGGGCATGCCCCGCCACGCCTCCACCCACGCGGCGGGCGTATTGATCTGCGCCTGCCCGGTGAGCGATCTGGTGCCCCTGCAGGTGAACGCGGACGTGGTGACCACCCAGTTCCCCATGGGCACGCTGGAGAGCCTGGGACTGCTGAAAATGGACTTCCTGGGTCTCAGGACCCTGAACGTGATAGGCGACAGCCTGGAGTATATCCGTGAGGGCGGCGGCCCCGCCCTTAAGCCGGAGGACATCCCCGTGGACGACGACAAGGTGTACGACATGATCTGTGCCGGGGATGTGGACGGGGTGTTCCAGCTGGAAGGCGGCGGCATGCGCTCGTTCATTATGAGCATGAAGCCCCGCTGCTTCGAGGACATCGTGGCCGCCATCTCCCTGTACCGCCCGGGACCGATGGACTCCATTCCCCGCTTCATACAGGGCAAGCACGACCCCTCCACCATATCCTACATCACGCCCGAGCTGGAACCCATACTGAACGTGACATACGGCTGCATGGTGTACCAGGAGCAGGTCATGCAGATCGTCAGGGACCTGGCGGGCTATTCCATGGGCAGGAGCGACCTGGTGCGCCGCGCCATGTCCAAGAAAAAGCACGACGTGATGGAGAAGGAGAAGGAATACTTCATAAACGGCAAGCTGAACGACGACGGTTCCGTCGACGTGCCGGGCGCGGTCAGGAAGGGCGTGAGCCGCCAGGCCGCGGAGCGCATATTCGACGAAATGACCGCGTTTGCCTCTTATGCTTTCAACAAGAGCCACGCGGCGTGCTACGCGCTGGTGGCGCTCCAGACCGCATGGCTCAAGTGCCACTATCCGGTGGAGTTCATGGCGGCCATGCTCAATTCCATCGCGGGAAACTCCACAAAGGTGGCGTATTACATACAGTTCTGCCGCAAAAAGGGCATAAAGATCGCGCCGCCGGACGTGAACGCCTCCCAGGAGCGCTTCAGCGTGGACGAGGGCGGGATCCGCTTCGGCCTTAACGCGGTAAAGAACCTGGGCCACAACGCCATCGCCGCCATACTCGAGGAGCGCATGATCGCGCCGTTCACAGGCCTGTACGACTTTATTGACCGCTTAAGTTCCACCCAGGTCAACAAAAAAGCGGTGGAGAGCCTGATAAAGGCGGGCGCCTTCGACCGCATGCGGGGCAGCCGGGCCCAGAAGCTTATGGTGTTCGACATGTCCATGGACGCGGCAGGCAAAAAGGCGGGCAGCCTGTCTTCAGGACAAATGAGCCTGTTCGAGGAAAGCGACCTGCCCGGCGCGCCGGAGGAATTCCCGCCCGCGGAGGAGCTGAGCCGCCGCGAAGCGCTGGCAATGGAAAAGGAGATGACCGGCATTTACCTGTCCGGACATCCGCTTGACGATTACAGGGAACAGCTGGGGCGGCTCAAGATGGACTCGGCCAGGATCGCTGAGGCAATGGAGGACGAACAAAGCGCCGCCGCGCTGGACGGGCTCAGGGTGGAGATGGGCGGCCTTATCGCCCAGAAGACACAGCGCGCCACCCGCCAGGGCCAGCTGATGGGCATATTCGGCCTGGAGGATCTGTACGGCGTGACCGAAGTGCTGGCCTTCCCCAAGGTGTACGAAAGCGCGGGCATGGGCGTAAACGAAGGCGACGCGCTGAAAATAAAGGGCAGGCTCTCAGCCCGGGACGGCAAGGCGCCCAACCTTATAATGGAGAGCTTCGAGCCCATGCTGCCGGATGCGCAGGCGAAGACGCAGCCGGGCGAGGCGCCCAAACAGGAAAAGCCCCGCAAGCTGTTTTTGAAGCTCGGCCGGGACAAGCTGGACGCGGTGAGCTTCATACTCGCCACCACTCCCGGAAACATAAAAGTCAATTTCTTCTTCCCCGAGGAAGGCAAGAACTTCGTGGCGCCGTCAGATTTGTGGGTCAGCCCGGACTTCGACGAGAACGCGCTCAGGTCCCTGCTGGGAAACGACGCGGTGGTGCTGAAATAGGAGGACAAAATGGACAAGATCACCCTGTATATAGTGGTGCCCTGTTACAACGAGGAAGAGGTGCTGCCCCTTACCTCCAAAGCGCTCAAAGAGTTTGTCAAGGGCAATAATGAGCTTTCCGGAGCGTCCCGCATAGTGTTCGTGGACGACGGCAGCCGTGACAGGACCTGGGAGCTGATAAAGGGCCTGTGCGCGGATGACAGCGTGTTTTCCGGGCTCAAGCTCAGCCGCAACCGGGGCCACCAGAACGCCCTGTGGGCGGGCATGGACTGGGCGAAGGACAAGTGCGACTGCCTGGTGACCATAGACGCGGACCTGCAGGACGACATAAACGCCATAGACGGGTTTTTGAAGGAATACCGCGCGGGCGCGGACGTGGTGTACGGGGTGAGGAGCAAGCGGGAGACAGACACCGCCTTCAAACGCCTTACCGCGGAGGG
>JAGCIC010000094.1 GCA_017648805.1 Clostridia bacterium | reverse complement strand
TTCGACTCCCTCACCGACTGCATCCAGGCCTTCATCATGGAGGATCCCGATTCCACCTACATCAACGTTGAGACCAAGAGCGTGGGCTTCAACACCGAGTCCATGAAAGCCAAGGTCCAGTGGCTGGTAGACTGCACCAACAACGGCTACTTCCTGCTCCAGTCCAGCGGCAACTATTTCTCCGAGGACTTTAACGGCGGCACCGTGGCCTCCTACATCGGCTCCTGCGCCGGCTATCCCTACATCACTCCCAACGGCTTCGAGTTCGAGATGGCTCCCATGCCCGCCCAGACCTGGTTCCCCAGCTGGAACCGCGGCCCCATCGTGTTCTACTATCAGAACGACGCCAGAGCCGAGGGCGCTTATGAGTTCGTCAAGTACTTCATTTCCGCCGAAGTCAACCTGGGCTGGGTCAAGGCCGTGAACGCCCTGGCTCCCTATTCCTGGACCAAGGAACTCCCCGAGTATCAGGAGTACGTCGGTCAGGACACTCCCGCCATCCATGCTCTGAACGCCGTCGGCGCTCACCTTGACATCGCGGGTTCTCTGCCCGCCGTCACCGGCGCTTCCACCGTGCGCAACGAGATCGTTGCCGCCGTCAAGAACGCCGCTTTCAACGGCATGACCGTCGAAGAAGCCTGGACCGCCTGCGTTGAAAACTGCAACGCCGCTCTTCAGGGCGCCAAATAAAAAACCGTTTTGACTATGGCGGGGGGACTTCCCCCCGCCATAGACTGTTATATGGCAGCGGGCGCTGCGGACGGGCGCGGTCACGCCTGTCCGCAGCGCGCACAGCAATAATATCCCGGAGGAGATTTTTATGAAAGTCAGATTCGAGGACCTGACCAAAACGTTCGGCACACTCAACGCGGTAGACCATTTCAACGTTACCCTGGAGGACGGCGAACTGATCTCGCTGCTGGGCCCTTCCGGCTGCGGCAAGAGCACCATCCTCAACATGTTGGCGGGCATACTGCCCGTGTCCGGCGGCCGTATCTGGTTTGACGACGACGACGTGACCAATCTTCCTCCGGAGGAGAGAGGCATCGGCCTGGTGTTCCAGAACTACGCCCTGTATCCCCACATGAGCGTGCTCAAGAACATCTGCTTCCCCCTGGAGATCCAGAAAGTGCCCAAGGAAGAGCGCGTCGCCAGAGCCATAGAGATGGCCAAGCTCGTGCACGTGGACACCATGCTGGACAGAAAGCCCAAGCAGCTCTCCGGCGGCCAGCAGCAGAGGGTCGCCATCGCCAGAGCCCTGGTCAAGAACCCCCGCCTGCTGCTGCTTGACGAGCCGCTCTCCAACCTGGACGCCCGCCTGCGCCTTGAGATGCGCGAGGAGATCCGCCGCATCCAGCAGGAGACCAAAGTCACCACCATCTTCGTCACCCACGACCAGGAGGAGGCCATGTCCATCTCCGACCACATCGTGCTGATGAAGCTGGGCGTAAAGCAGCAGTACGACGCCCCCCAGCGCCTGTACGACGAGCCCGCCAACCAGTTCGTGGCCGACTTCCTGGGCAATCCGCCCATAAACAACATCCCGGGCACGTTCAAAAACGGCGTGTTCACTCCGGACGGCACAAACGACAAGATCGCGCTCAAGCGCTTTGCCGACATCAAATTCGACGGCGAAGTCAACCTCGCCGTGCGCAGCGAAAGCTTCTATATCGACGAAGCCAGCCCCGAGACCCTGCCCTGCCTGGTAAAGAGCGTTTACAAGCTGGGCAAGGACGAGATGGCAATGTTCACCCTGGGCAGCACGTCCTTCCGCGCCTACATCCCCGCCGAAGTGGGCCTGGAGGAGGGCGCCCAAGTGAAGCTCAGCCTCAAGAAGCGGGGCGTGTTCCTGTTCGACAAGGGAACGGGCGAGCGCCTCAATCCCGCGAACGACTGAAGCGGAGGTGAGATAGATGTCTCAGACTAAAAAACGCCGCTTCCGCCGGGGCAGCGGACGCCTGCTGGCGCACATCGTGATCTTCGCGCTGCTGGGCGCGCTGTTGATCGCTCTGGGCTGCGCGGGCGCCGCCAAACTCAGCGATTATAAAGAAGATTACTACATCACGGCGCGCACCAACGTGTTCAAGGACAAGACCGCGGGCGTCGAGGGGCTGGTAAAGGAGATCATGCTCTCCCACACCAAGAACGCCTCCCTGATCAACAACCAGGTCATCTCCAACCGGCGCAAGGCCGTGAACGAGCTTATCGACGCGGAAGCCGCCGCGGGCGTAAGCGAGGAAGAGATCCTGTACCACGCTGTATCGAGCTATGTTGAGCGCGCCAAAGAGCGCCTGACCGCGTCGGGAGACGAGGCGGCCGCGTCCGAGATCGAAAAGGCGGCCACCGAGGCGCTGCCCGCCCTCACGCAGGACCTGATCGCCAAAGCGGACGCCGCGTCCTCCAACATCACCACCAAAACCGTCAGGGCCACCATGAGCGTGACCAACACCGACGGCTACATACTCATCTACTACGGGCGCGCGCTGCTGATAGGCGGCGGCATCTGCCTCGCCTTCGCGCTGCTGCTGCTGGTGCTGTGGCTCACCAAGGACACCGACGGGCGCGCCAGGGTCGGTCAGGCCATAGAGCCCTTCGACTACCTGATGCCCTTCCTGATCGGCGTGGGCATATTCACCCTCTACCCCATGATCCGCGTGCTGGTGATGAGCTTTCAGGAGGGCTATCACCTGACCGGCAACAACATGGGCACCGCCACCGGCTTCGGCCTGGCGAACTACAGGTTCATACTGAGCGGCAGGGGGTCCGACCAGTTCCTAAGGTCCATCAGGAACACCGCCCTGTTCGTGCTGTTCACCGTGCCCATCACCGCCGCGATAGCCATCGTGATCGCGCACCTGTTAAACCAGAAGAGCAAACTGAACGCCCTGTTCCAGACCGCCTACTTCATGCCCATGGTCACCACGGCTACCGCCGTCGGCCTGGTGTGGAGGTGGATGTTCAACCAGAACAGCGGCCTCATCAACGCGTTCATCACCTTCTTCACCCGCCTGTTCGGCGCGCCGGAGAACATCAACTGGCTGCAGACGGGCGCCACCAACCACACGATCCCCATGGCGGTGCTGATCATATTCGGCATATGGAACAGCCTGCCCTTCACCATCATACTGCTTCTGAGCGGCCTTCAGAACATAGACGAGCACCTGTACACCGTGGCCAAGGTGGACGGCAGCGGCCCCGCCCGCATCTTCTTCAAGATCACCGTGCCCCTGCTTTCCCCCACCATCGGCCTGGTGCTCATAATCAACTCCATCTCCGCCTTCAAGGTCTACACCGACGTGTTCGTGCTGTGGAACGGCAAGCCGGAGGACTACCAGATGGAGACCGTGGCCTGGTACATATACAACAACATAACCTCCAACTTTGACGGTATGCACTCGCTGGGTATCGCCGCCGCCGCGGCCATGGTGCTGTTCGTGATAATCTTCGCCTTCACCATGCTCCAGAAGTTTATCCAGCGCAAATGGGTATACCAGTGAGAAAGGAGGCGACACGGATGAAGAATTTAAGCGCAAAACAGATCACGCTCATATGCGTCATGCTCGTGTGCTTCGCCGCCGTAATCATACTGTGGCCCTTCGGCATGCAGGCAGTGTCCGACGGCGCCGCCTTCCAGAAGGCCAGCAAGGTGCACGGCGAGGACCTCACCCTCTTCCGGTCCATGAAACAGCTGGACAGCGTGACCGACAAGGTCGCCGAATGGAAGCTCATAGAGACCACCAGCGAGTACCAGAGCCTGATGGAGGTGGCCTCTCACGACAGCGCGGGCCAGTACGGCGCGTTCATCACCCGGCTGGTGCTGTGCTGCATAGCGATAGTGCTGTTCGTGGCGTGCGTGGTGCTGCTCAAAAAGACCCGCTACCTGCTTCTGGTCATCTGCGCGCTGGTGTTGGTGTTCCCGTTCTACTGGATGATCGCCTCGTCTTTCAAGACGGCCGCCGATATGAACCGCTTCCCACCGTCCATGGGTCCGGACTCCTGGACGAACTTCGACAACTACGTGACCGCCTGGAACACCGCCCCCTTCGCCACGTACTTCTTTAACTCCATATTCGTGTGCGTGTGCTCCGTGGGCGTGGTGATGTTCACCACCATCCTCGCGGCCTTCGCCTTCTCCCGGCTCAAGTTCCCGGGGCGCGACCTGCTGTTCACGCTGCTTTTGTCCATGATGATGGTGCCCTTCGAGCTGCTGGTCATCACCAACTACCAGACCATCACCCGCCTGGGCATGCGCGACACGCTGGCCAGCCTTATACTGCCGTTCACCAGCAGCATATTCTACACCTACATACTCCGCAACTTCTTCATGAGCGTGCCCGACAGCCTGTACTATTCTTCCCAGGTGGACGGCTCCAGCAACTGGCAGTACCTGTGGAAGGTCATGGTGCCCATCGCTTCGCCTTCCCTGGTCACCATACTGCTGCTCAACGCCATGGCCAGCTGGAACAGCTTCATGTGGCCCAAGCTGGTCATCGCCAGGGACGAAGTCAGGACCCTGCCCTGGGCGCTCATAACCTTCACCACCGAGGTCGGCATACATTACGAGCTGATCATGGCGGGCGCCACGATGGTCGTGCTGCCCATGCTGTTCCTGTTCCTTTTCGCCAGGAAGCAGATCGTGCGCGGCGTCGCCCGCGGCGGCATAAAGGGTTAGACCGCATTTTTCGGCGGGGGAATGTTTTCCCCCGCTGTTTTATTTCGTAAGCGGCGCGTTCTCCCACCTCATCCCCGTCCCCCGTCTCCCCATCGTCTCCCAGCGCCGCAGGCGCTTCTCACAGCTAAAAGCTAACAGCTAATAGCTAACAGCTAAACCGCGGAGGCTCCATGACACCCAACATCGTGTTCATCCTTTCCGACGACCAGGGCCCCTGGGCGATGCACTGCGCGGGCACCCGGGAGCTGGTCACCCCGAACCTGGACCTGCTCGCCCGGGAAGGCCTCATGTACGAAAACTTCTACTGCGCCTCCCCCGTGTGCTCCCCCGCGAGAGCCTCGCTGCTCACGGGCCTCATGCCCTGCCGCCACGGCGTATTGGACTGGCTGCGCAGCGGGAACGTGGACGCGGAAAAGTTCGCCCTTCAGGGGCGGGAGAACCCCTACGGCGGCTACGCGGACGAGACCGAGCCCGTCGCCTACCTGGATGGCGTGCGCGGATACACGGACATGCTGGCCGAACACGGCTACGTCTGCGCGCTGGCGGGCAAGTGGCACCTGGGGGACAGCGTCACTCCCCAGAAGGGCTTTACGG
Organism: Clostridia bacterium; assembly: GCA_017648805.1. Next base: position 1,376 of record JAGCIC010000094.1, on the reverse strand, counting down.
ACTGGTACGCCCTGGGCAAGGGCGGCTGCTTTTACTACCACCCCGACGTGGCGGAGAACGGCGGCATACGGGTGCTGCACGGGCAGTACGTCACCGACCTGATCACCCAAAGGGCGTGCCGGGACATAGACGCCCTGGCGGGAGGAGACAAACCGTTCTACCTGAGCGTGCACTACACCGCGCCCCACAGCCCCTGGGACGCCGGGCAGCATCCCAAAAAGTGGATGGACTTTTACGATAACTGCGCCTTCGACGGCATCCCCGACGTGCCCGACCACCCGGACATGACCACCGGCCCCGTGTACGGCACTCCCGCCCGAAGGGAAAACCTGCGGGGATACTTTGCCGCCGTGTCCGCCATGGACGAGGGCGTGGGCATGATCCTGGACAAGCTGCGCGAAAAGGGGATACTGGACGAGACGCTGGTCATATTCACCTCCGACAACGGCATGAGCATGGGCCACCACGGCGTGTGGGGCAAGGGCAACGGCACCTACCCCATGAACATGTACGACCAGTCGGTCAAAGTGCCCTTCCTGCTGCGCTTCCCCCCGCTGGTCAGGCGGCCCGGGCGCAGGGTGGCGGACATGGTGAGCGCCCTGGACCTGTACCCCACGCTGTGCGAACTGGTGGGCGCCGATGTGCCCGCGGAGCTTCCGGGCGCCAGCTTCCTGCCCACGCTGTCGGGCAGCCGTTCCCGCCGGGAAGAGGTGGTCATATTCGACGAGTACGGCCCGGTGCGCATGATCCGCCGGGGCAGGTGGAAGTACGTCCACCGCTATCCGGACGGCCCCCACGAGCTGTACGACATGGAAAACGACCCGGACGAGACCAAAAACCTGTACGGCACGGAGGCCGGCGCCGCCGCACGGGAGCTCAAAAACCGACTTGAGTCTTTTTTCGAGGCCAACCGCAGCTTTGACTTCGACGCGAGGAGCGTGGGCGTGAACGGTTCCGGCCAGTTCCGCCGCCCCGGTTCCCCCGGCCGCGTCTGCGGCGACATCCCCCGCACCGCGAAGGAAGGGTATTAGCTTTTAGCTATTAGCTGTTAGCTGTCAGAGCGCGAGCAATAGTGAATGACAGCCCGGTGGGCTGTCAGAGCTGCGAGCGTTCGTTTGCAGATGCCGCCGCGTCCGGGGTCGTTGGTCGATGGTCGTCTGCGCTGACGCTTGACAATATGCTCCGCTGACGCAGCTGCCATTAAGGCGTCATTGCGAGCAGTCGAAGACTGCGTGGCAATCCGTATCCCACAGCGCCGCAGGCGCATCTCACAGCTAAAAGCTAAAAGCTAACAGTTCGTTCCCCCCCTGCGCCGCAGGCGCTTCTAATAACTAAAAGCTAACAGCTCGCAGCTCCTCTCCATCACACGGTGATGT
>JAGCIC010000093.1 GCA_017648805.1 Clostridia bacterium | reverse complement strand
AGCGTGTGTCTTTTGCGCCTTCTGTGCCTCGAAAGGGACAAAGGCCGCCTGACGCTGTTTGCCGCCCATGTGGAGCACGGCATACGCGGGGACGCCTCCGTCAGAGACATGGAGTTCTGCCGCCGGCTGTGCGAAAGCCTGGACGTGCCGTTTTATTCCCTGAGCGCAGACGTGCCGCGCATTGCCGGGGAATCCGGCGAGGGGCTAGAGACCTGCGCCAGGCGCGTGCGCCACGGGTTTCTGCAGGATACCGCCGCGCAGCTCGAAATCGACTTTATCGCCCTGGCGCACCATCGGCGGGACCGGGCGGAAACGCTGCTTATGCACCTTTTGAGAGGCACATCGCTTAAGGGCATGGCTTCCATGCGGGAGATCGACGAACCGGAGGGCAAAGTCCCCCTCGTCCGTCCCCTTATAGACATCTCTCCCGAAGAGATACGGCAGTATCTGGAAGATATCGGCCAGCCCTGGCGGGAGGACGCAACCAACCTGCTGCCCGACAACCCCAGGAACGCGATACGCCTTAACGTGCTGCCCTTGCTTAAGCAGATATACCCCGGCAGCGAGGACGCGCTGTGCCGCTTCGGGGACATCTGCGCCCGGGAGGACGTTTACATGGAGCGCCTCGCCCGGGAATACCTGGCCGGACACCTCGCCCGGGAATGGGGAGTACAGGTGCTCACCCTCGGCGGCATCCCTCCGCGGGAAGACCCGATTCTGTACCGGGCGCTGAAGCTGCTGCTCCCATTTTCGGACAATTCGGACATCGAAAGGATACTGACGCGGTCCGGCTTTACGGACGCGGGGCAGGGACTAAGGACGTTTTTAGCGGAAGACAGGATCTGCATCCTGCCGCCCGCGCATGACCCCGGCCGGGTAAAGGTTGCCGTTCCCGGCGAAACGGAACTGCCCGGCGTGTGCCGCTTAAACGTCTCCTTCTGCGAAAGCGTGCCTGTCCGGGACAACGGGCTCACCCAGCGCTTAAGCGCGTCTTCTCTGGAAGGCGCGCACCTGCGCCTGAGGCGTGAAGGCGACTTTATCCGACCCTTCGGCATGAGGGGCACCAAATCCCTGGGCGACTACATGACCGACCGCAAGGTGCCTTTGCCCCTGAGGGACTTCATGCCCCTGCTGGCCCGGGAAAACGAAGTGCTCTGGCTGCCCGGAGTGGGCATAAGCGAGACCGCCCGGGTGGAAAAAGGCGCGCCCGCCTGCGAAGTCAAAATCGAAAGTCTTTGATAAAAACCATCAAGGAGGCAAAAATGCTTAACGACATGTCCCGCATACTCCTGACCAGGGAGCAGATCGCGCAGAGAGTAAACGAGATCGGCCGCGAAATGACGGCTATGTACCAAAACGACGACCGTCCGCTGTTCGTGTGCGTGCTGAAGGGTTCCGTGGTGTTTTTCGCGGACCTGATCCGCGCCGTGAGCATCCCTCTGGACATCGAGTTCATGACCGCCTCCTCCTACGGCGCGGCCACCGTGTCCAGCGGCGAAGTCAAGGGCGTGTCCGCGCTGGAGGAAAAGATCAAAGGCCGAACCGTGGTGCTGCTGGAGGACATCATCGACTCCGGCCGCACCCTCGCCTACATCAAAAACGACATGCTGGGCAAGGGTGTGAAGAGCTTAAGGGTCGTGACCCTGCTGGACAAGCCCTCCCGCCGGGTCTCCGACGTCACCCCGGACATAAGCGGCTTTGTGGTACCCGACGAGTTCGTGGTGGGCTACGGCCTGGATTACGACCAGAAATACCGCAACTTCCCGGACATCGGCATACTCAAGCCCGAAGTGTACGGCGGCTGACGAAACCGCCCGGGCTTTCGGGAGAACCGGCAAAACAAAAACAATTATCGGAGTAAGACATGGATGAGAATCTCGCGCGCAAACTGCAGCAGGTAGGGCTTAAGTTCGCCCTGCCGGGCCCGTTTTTCAATTATGAGGAGATCTTCACGGGCAACGTGAACCACACTTACCGCGCCGACTATATACGTGACGACGGCACCGGCATGGCCCGCATCACCAGCTACCTGGTGCAGCGGGTGAACACCTACGCCTTCCGCGACCCCGCCGCGCTCATGGACAACATCGACCGGGTCACCGGCTACATCCAGCAGATGCGCCCGGAGCAGACCTGCCTCAAGTACCACCACACCCGGGAAGGCAAGACCTATCTGTTCGACGGGGACGAGTTCTGGCGTGTGTGCAATTACGTGCCCTCCGTGACCTTCGACAAGACCGACGATCTGGAGATAATGCGCTCCGCGGCCCAGGCGTTCGGGGATTTCCAGATGATACTGAGCGGCTTCGACGTAAAGAGCCTGGCCTACACCATACCTAACTTCCACAACACGCGCAGGCGCTACGAGACGCTGATAAAAGACGCGGAAGAGGACAAGCTGGACCGCGTAAAGGACGTAAAGGAAGAGCTCGACTACCTGCTGAGCGTACAGGACCTGGCCTGCACCATGACCGACATGGAGAAAAAGGGCGAACTGCCCCTAAGGGTCACCCACAACGACACCAAGATCAACAACGTGCTCTTCGACCAGGACACTCACAGGGCGCTGGTGGTCATAGACCTGGACACCGTCATGCCGGGCCTGGTGGGCCACGACTTCGGCGACGCCATCCGCTTCGCCGCCAACTTTACCGAGGAGGACGCGGAGGACACCTCCCGCACGGGCATAGACCTCAACGTCTTCTGGGCCTTCGCGGAGGGCTTCCTGAGCAAGACCGCCCCCGTGCTCACCTCAAACGAGCTGGACACGCTGGGCCTGAGCGGTTTCGTGCTGGCGTGCGAGCTGGCCACCCGCTTCCTTGACGACTATATCACCGGCGACAAGTACTTCAAGGTCAAAAAGCCCGGCCACAACATCTACCGCACCCGCTGCCAGGTGGCGCTGGCAAAGGACATGCTCAGAAAACTTGACGCCATGGATTCCATTGTGCGCGGCTGCGCCAAAAAATATAAATAAAACCCTAAATCAGGAGGCAGTCATCATGGCATCACTGCTGGCTCAGGCGATCAGGATGGAGTATCCCGAGACTATACCCGTGTCCGTGGGTATGCTGCCCGCGGCGTGGATAAAGTACGGAAGCGAGCTCCAGCGCCTGACGGATCAGTACCCCCAGTTCTTCCACGGCGTAAAAAAAGATCTTTCTAAAATCGAGGACAGCCTGCCCGCAAGCTACCGCAAGGGCGTGTACATCGACGAATGGAACTGCGAGTGGCACAACGAGCACGCCGGCATGGAGGCATACGTTGTGGGCCACCCCATAAAGAGCGAGGAGGACGTGTTCGATCTTAAGATCCCCTCCTGCCGGGACGGGCGGCTGCCCCACGGCTTCATGTACCTGCGCCTGCTGGACCTGTGCGGTTTTGAGAACGCCATGGTCTGGTTCGCCCAGGAGGACGAGGTGATCGAGACCCTGATAGACAAGGTGCTTGAATACAACATCTACCAGGTGGCGGCGATCCTCCCCCGCATGGACGAGATAATCTATTTCGGCGACGACCTGGGCATGCAGCGGGGCCTGGCGATAGGCGCCGAGCGCTGGAGAAAGTACCTAAAACCCTGCTTCAGGAAGCTGTTCGGCATGGTAAAGGCCTACAAGCCCGACCAGATCATCTACCTGCACACGGACGGCTGCATCTGGGAGATAATGCCCGACCTTATGGAGTGCAGCGTGGACGTGATCAATCCCCAGTTCCGCGCCAACGGGCTGGACAACCTGGTGAGGGTGTGCCGGAAAGATCAGGTAATTCCCATAAACCTGGACCTGGACCGGCAGCTGTTTCCCATGGCCACCCGCTCCCAGCTGTTCGACCACGTGGCTTCCGCCGTGGAAAGCCTTTACCTGCCCCAGGGCGCCCTGGGCCTGAACGTGGAGCTGAATTACGAGATCCCCCTGGAAAACATGGCCGCCATACTGGACGCAGCGGAAAAATACCGCCATTACAAAGGATAGTCCCCGTCAGACATAACAAAACCCTCCGCCGTAAGTATCGTACCGGTCGGAGGGTCTTCTTTTGCGGTTATAGAGTTTCTTGCTCTCTATCCGCCTGGTCACGGGGCTGAACGTCCAGCTTTCCCGCTTTTCGGTGTCAAGGCGCTTTCTCGCCTTTTTGGAGAGTTTGTCTCTGGGGATAAACTTCTTCATCCGATCACTTCCTTTCAAGCGTTACCGGGGCATGATACCACATTTTTGCCGAAAAATCAAGAAAAATAACCCGTAAAACGCTTGACAGGCGGTGTTATATCGTGTACATTCAAGCAGTCAGAGCGATCTGCGAAACGACCGCCCCGCGGCGGACATATAAAGGAGATACCCCAATGAAATACGTTTACCCCACCAAGACAGTCTGCGCCCAGGCCATCAGCTTCGACCTGGACGGGAACAAGGTTTCCAATATCCAGTTCTTCGGCGGCTGCAACGGCAACCTGAAGGCCATCAGCAAGCTGGTGGACGGCTGGGAAGTCGAGAAGATCGAAAGCTACCTGAAGGGCAACCTGTGCGGCAGCAAGCCCACTTCCTGCGCGGACCAGCTCGCCCTCGGCGTGCGCGCCGCCCTGGACGGCAAGCTCAGGCCCGCGGAATAAGCGGTTCTATACACAAGCGGCGGAGGTGTGCCTCCGCCGCTTGTGTTTCGCGGTATTGCCGCTTTCCGGTCTATAAACACTGCCTCTTTGGGTTTTCGTTAAGCAGCGGAAACCGCGTGCCGCCGAAATACGCCTCCAGCGCCTTTATGTGGTCCTCGGCGAACAATTCAGGAATCTCGTCTTTCCCAAAGAACCTGAGCTCATAGGATTCCCCGTCTATGCGGGGTTCGCCCGATACTATGCGGGCAGTATAATACGCGCTTATCACATGCGCGGCATCCCCGTTTGCCCAAACCATGTCGTGGTTATGGAATATGCCTAAAAAGCTCTCCAGCCTGACTTCCAGCCCGGTCTCTTCCCTTATCTCTCTTAACGCCGCTTCCTCGTAGGTTTCGTTCATTTCCAGCAGTCCGCCGATCAGCCCCCATTTGCCGTTGTCGGTCCGGCGCTGGAAGAGTATTTTCCCTTCCCTGATTATAAGCGCTCCCGCGCAGTTTAGTATCAGTTTGCGGGGTCCCGTTATTTTTCTTAAGTCGTGTATGTAGTCCATTTTTTGCCTCCGGTCATGATCTGTGACTGCCGCAGGCGGCGCGGCGATCCGTACCGCTATTTCCACTCAACCGAAAATCTGTAATCGCCTATCTCTGCTTTTCTGTCAACCGTGCACATATAGACCCGTTTATTCTCACTGCTTTCTCTGCAAAGCATACATAAACCGGGATTTACTCCACTGTACAAGTTAATGGGAACCGTTGACGGATCAGACACTTTATAGGATACTCTTAGCTGCCCTATGTCTGATTTACATACGAATCTGCATTCCGAATGCAGGCTGTCCAATGACGGGCAGAATACTCTGATCCTGGCATTTTCCTTGACCTTATAGTTTATATCCATTACAAACCCTTTAAACATGATGAACCCGGTTTTTTGCGCAACTTCAAAAACAGGCGTGATTTTTTTGCTGGTGCCGTTATAAAGCTGCCTGACCGTTATCTCTATTTCTTTTTTAGCCGGAATTTCAATAATGTCCGCGGTCAAATACGGATAACCGTACTCATCACTGTAGGCTTTATGTGTCTGAAGCCAATATTTGTCTTCCACCGTTGGCCTGCCCGGTTTCATTCTTAATTCTTATCGATGTTGTATCTCATCCAGTATGTCCAGTTTTACTTCACTAACATCCATTTTCCGTAGTTTCATCACACCGGTATATTTCCGGCAGAACAGCGAAAACAGGTTTTCACAGCCCTCAATGCCGTATTGTCTATACTTCATTTCAAACTCCTTACACTCTCACCGTCACCCTCCCGTCCTTGAGAGGCAATACGCCGTTTTCACAGATTTCGCCCTCAAAGTATACTCCCTTGTTTTCGCCGCCTTTAAGATATTCTATCTCGTAGGTCCTGCCGCGGAAAATGTATTTCACCTTCGTGCCGTTCCAGTTTTCCGGCAGGCAGGGGTCTATCCTGAGGCCTTCCATTTGGGGCTTAAGTCCCAGTACGAACTCGGTCACCGCCTTTAGCAGCCACTGGGCGGTGGCGGTGCGCCAGCTCTGCCCGGGAGTGCCGTAACGGTAACCCGTCTCCCGTTCCATATAGCAGTTACACAGGGCGTAAGGCTCCGCGCGGCCTTTCACCACGGGATTGGTGAAGGGCAGTATCTTTTCCAGATCTTTCTGTACGTCCTGTTCCCGCTTGAGCACGCAGTCCGCCGCCAGCAGCCAGCACATGGCGTGGAGGTACACGCCCCCGTTCTCCTGCACGCCGGGCGCCTTTTCGCAGATGGGTCCTATCCACGCGCTCTTCTTCGTGTACGCGGGATAGCTTACCCTGGTGCCCAGCGGCGTGTCCAGTGCCTTTCTGGCGCTGTCCAGGGAGGGTATCTCCCGGTTTTCGCCGAGGCTCCCCGCAAGCACCGCCCAGGTCTGGGGGTTCAAAAACGCCTTGCCCTCTTCGCAGTCCTCCGCGCCGACCAGTCTCAGATCGTCGCTTATGGCGTAGATATACCTGCCGCCCTTTTCGTCCCAGCCGTATTTGTTTATCAGCGCGCACATCTCCCTGTCCCGCGCCGAAAGCGTTTCGGCGTACCCGGTTTCGCCCCTGAGCAGCGCCAGTTCCCTAAGAAAGCGCAGATGGCGCACCAGCGCGATGGACAGCCACACGCTCACGCCCTTATTCTCCAGGCCGATGTTGTTCATGCAGTCGTTCCAGTCCCCGCCCCAGATCCGGGTAAGCCCGTAATGGCCCTTAAAGTTGTAAAGGAACTCTCCCGCCCGCTTAAGGTGCTCCCACACGCTGGCTTTCGAGCCGTCGTTAAAGGGCACTTCCTCGTCCAGCAGGCGGATGTCCCCCAGTCCCTTTACCGTAGCGGACACGGTGAACACCGGCCACACGGTGCAGTCGGAGAACTTGTTGGGACGGATCTCCCCGCCTATGAACGTGCGGGGGCAGTAGCCGTCCGGGTACTGGTAGGAAAGTATGCGTTTTATCCGTTTCCATGCCAAAGCGGGATTGAACGCCGCCAGGCACTCGGTGTCCGACGCCATGTCCCGGTAGCCGTTGTGCCTTACCCGCGCCCAGCGGCTGCCCATGTCGGTCTGGTAGGTGAGCCAGTAGTTGTACAGGCTGTTGAAAACTTCATCCGGCGTTTCGACAGTGATGCCGCTGCGCCTGTCCTCTATCCCGGCATACACCCGCTTTAGCTCCGCCCCGAACTTTTCAGGCGTGTCAAACCGCTTTACCGCCGTTTTCGCCGCGTCCAGGGTCGGCGCGAGGCCGCATACGAACTCGATCTTCGCGCTTTCCCCGGGCGCGAGGGTCAGTTCCGTCTGTATGGCGAAGCCCAGCTTTTCCGCAACGCAGCCCTGGCACATGCAGCCGCCGTGCCTTAATGCCATAGGCGCGTTCACGCTGCCGTAAGTGCCTATGAACGCGTTTTTTGCAGTCTCCCAGGCTGTGACCGGGGCGGAGCAGGCGGTATAGAACACGAGCTCCCTGTCTTCGCCGTAAAACGCGTTGTGAAGCTCAAAGGCGAGGCCGTTAAAATCGTCCCGCTTGAAACATTTGGCGGTATTGTAGCCCTGGCGCCTGTACGCGCCGTCCAGGTCGTTGTCCGTGTAGGATATGAGCTTGAGCGTGCGCGTTTCGTCCGACCGGTTCACCAGCTCCGCAAGGCTTGCTTCCTCGCAGGAAAACTTATCGTCTTCCTCCGGCACGAACAGCGTCCAGCGGCTCAGTATCCCGTGTTTTTCCAGCTCGATCAGCGTGGAGCCCGGCCGGTGGACGCAGCGGTAGGAGGCGTATCCTTCCTCCTCCGGCAGTCCCCACAGGTTCCAGCCACTGCCGCCTTCGACTATGTACATGCCCCGGTTGTTCACAGCGAATATGCGCCTGCCCAGGTCGTCCTGCAAAAAGCCCTCGCCCACTCCCGCCTGGGAAGTGAAGCTCACGTAGTTATCCGTGAAAAAGTAATTGTACCAGTTGCGGGGCGTGAGCGGAGTGTTTATCTCGAACGCTTTCCCCCCGTCGATATAGCGGCCGTAAGGCGTGTCGTAACGCATAAAACTGACCTCCCTTTGGGTTTGGCTTTATTATATAGGAGTCAACGCGGTTTTACAAGGGCGGACATAGGGAGCGAAAGCGGCTTATTTGCCCGTATCCCTTTTATTTTGCCCGCGCGTCTGGTATAATTATGTCAAATAAACATTTTTGGAGGTCATATGCGCGTATACGATCTGCGGCTCAACCGTATCGTCGATCCCGTGGGGTTCATGTTCAGGCACACGGTGTTTTCCTGGAAGGTGGAGGACGCCCGGGGCAAGACCCAGGCTGCCGCCCGCATAGTCGTTAAAAAAGAGGGCGAAGCGTTCTGCGACACCGGCTGGACGGAGCTGGACTCCCTGGGCGCCGAGTTGCCCCTTGAACTGAGCCCCCGCACCCGCTACACCTGGACGGTCAGCGTAAGGACCGACGCGGGCGAGGAAGCCGAAAGCGAGGAAGCGTTCTTCGAGACCTCAAAGCTCGGCGAGCCCTGGCAGGCAAAGTGGATCGGCTGCGACGACGCCGAAAAACGGCATCCCGTGTTTTCCAAGGCCGTTTCCGTGGAAAAGCCCTTGAACCGGGCGCGGCTGTACATCACGGGCCTGGGCCTGTTCGAGGCCGATATAGACGGCAAAAAAGTGGGCGACGAGTGCCTGACTCCCTACTGCAACAACTACAATTCCTGGGTGCAGTACTTTACTTTCGACGTCACGGATATGCTCAAAGACGGCAGCACGCTCAACGTGACACTGGGCAACGGCTGGTACAAGGGCCGCTTCTCCTTTGACGATCGCACCGGCGGCGGCTATTACGGTTCTTCCTGGCGGCTGCTGGCGGAAGTCAGGCTGTCTTACGCGGACGGCACCGAAGACGTGATCGGCACGGACGGCACCTGGACGGTCACCCGCACCAACATATATAACTCCAACATCTACGACGGCGAGTACGTTGACGACACGCTGCCCGCCCTGCCGCCCGTGAACGCGGTCGTCAAGGACGCGCCAAAGGGTGAGCTCACTCCCCGCCTGTCCCCGCCCGTAAAGGTGTTCAAGGAGATGCCCGCCGAGCTCATCGTCACCCCCGCCGGGGAGACGGTGATGGACCTTAAGCAGAACATGACCGGTTCTTTCCGCCTTAAGGTGCACGAACCCAAAGGCACCAAGATCCATGTGCAGGTGGGCGAGATCCTGCAGCAGGGCAATTTCTACAGGGAAAACCTGCGCACCGCCAAGGCGGAATACGTGTACGTGTCCGACGGCGAGCCCCACGTGCTGCATCCCCGCTTCACCTTCTACGGCTACCGCTACGCGAAGATAGAGGGCGTCAGAGATCTTAAGGCGGAAGACTTTACCGGCCTGGTTATGCACTCCGAAATGACCGGGACCGGCTCCCTCACCACAGGCCACGCGCTTATAAACCGCCTTATAAAGAACGCCGAATGGGGACAGATAGGCAACTTCCTGGACGTGCCCACCGACTGCCCCCAGAGAGACGAGCGCATGGGCTGGACGGGCGACGCGCAGGTGTTCTCCGACACCGCCCTCTACCAGAGGGACTGCCGCGCCTTCTACGACAAGTTCATGTACGACCTGCGCACCGAGCAGGTGACCCGCGACGGCGAAGTGCCCAACGTGGTGCCCGCATTCGGCAACATCGGCTGCTCCGCCGCCTGGGCGGACGCCGCGTGCGTGATCCCCTGGAACACCTACATGCACACCGGCGACAGAACCGTGCTCAAAGACAGCTATCCCGCCATGCGGGACTGGGTGGAATACATGTACCGCCTGGAAAGCAAGGACCGGGGCTGGCGCAACCACTTCCACTTCGGCGACTGGCTGGCGCTGGACGGCCCCAAGATCGGCGACGGCTCACTGGGCGGCACGGACAAGCCACTTATCGCCCTGGTGCACTTCCGCCTTAGCGCCACCCTTACCGCCAAAGCCGCCGGGATACTCGGCCTTGAGGAGGACGCGAAAAAGTACGCAGACATGGCTGACTGGCTGCTCGGCATGATCCGGGACGAGTACATAACCAAGAACGGCCGCGTGGGCGTGAACACGCAGACCGCATACCTTATGGCGCTCAATCAGGATCTGTCCCCGAAGCCCGAGCACACCCGGGAACTGCTGGAGCAGAAGATCAGCTACAGCCGCGGGCTGCTTGAGACGGGTTTCGTGGGCACTCCCCTGCTGTGCAAGGAACTCACCCGCATGGGCCGGGCGGACCGGGCGTTCCGCCTGCTGCTCAACGAGGAATACCCCGGCTGGCTGTACGAGGTCAAGCTGGGCGCCACCACCGTGTGGGAAAGGTGGAACAGCGTACTGCCCGACGGCAGCATCTCGGGCACTGGCATGAACAGCCTGAACCACTACGCTTACGGCGCGGTCGTGGGCTGGATGTACGCGGACGTGGCGGGCATCAAGCCTCTTGAACCCGGCTTCAGGCGCGCGGAGCTCGCCCCGCACTTCTCCTCCTCCCTCAAAAACGCGGACATGACGCTGGACAGCGCCGCGGGCGAATGGCGCGTAAGCTGGAAGGTCAACCCGGACGGCACGGTTAGCTACTCCTGCCGCGTGCCTTTCGGCGCCACCGCCCTGCTCACGCTGCCCTGCGAACAGGAAAAGTTCGAGCTCATGGCTGGAGACTTCTCCCTCACCTTCATGCCCACCGTGCCCGTCAAGGGCCTGTTCTCCAGCCGCGACATGGTGGCGGAACTGCTGGAAAACCCGAAAGCCGCCGAGATAGTGCTCAAATACTATCCCAAACTGCCCCTGGTGCCCAGCTACCTGAAGGTGGTGTCCCTGAAAGAAGCGGTCACCATGCGACTCAACAGCGCAGACCGGGACGAGACCCTGGCCAAGATAGATGAAGAACTGGCGCAGCTGTAAACAGGCAAAGCCCCTTCGTCCGCTCAGACCGGAACGCAAAGCATACGGAAGAAAGTGCGCGCGCTTTCTTCCGTTTTTCAGTATCTTACTGTATAATACAAACGGATATGCTCAAATCTGTATAACATGGGAAGTGATCCGCCTGAACGCCGCCGAGATACGAAACAAAAAGATCATAGACGCCGTACTGGAAAAAGAGAAAGCCGTGTGCCCCGGCGCGGTGGCGCTGATCGGCATATACGGTTCGTTTGAGACGGGGGATGTCCATCCGCTGTCCGACCTGGACCTGCTGATCCTCATCAACGACAGCCGCGGGTGGCAGCTGGGGAGCGCTTTCATACAGGAAGACCCGCCCGTAGGGTACGATATCTACTGCACGGACCGGGAAAGCCTGCTCCGGGACGCCCGGTTTGATGAACCTCACATTGCCAAGCTTATGGATTCCCGGATCGTTTACTGCGCGGACAAAAAGTACCTGGACGAGCTGGAAGCTTTGCGCGCGCAGGTGAGGCGGAAACTGGCTGAACCTTTCTGCGAAGCGGATTACCGCAAAGCGGAAGACGCGCTTAAGGAAGCGCAGCGCCTGTACGCCCTGGCAATGATCGCGGAAAAGCCGTCCGAGGCGCTTAAGCAGACCGGCGGCGTACTGTATTACACCGAAAACGCCGTCGCCATGCTTAACAAAACCTATTTCCGCAAGGGCGTCAGGCGCCGGTTTGAAGAACTGAACGCCATGAAAAACAGGCCGGAAAACCTGTCTGAGATGATAGAAGACGTGCTTTCGGCCGGTACCGTCACTGCTTTGAAACAGAGGCTGACCGTGCTTGTGAAGGAAACGACGGCGTGTTTTGAGGATGTACGGCAAACGGTGCTGCCGCCGAAAGCGCAGCCTTCCGCGGAAACGCTGAAAGGAACTTACGAAGAAATGTTCTCAAACTGGCACGGGAAAATGGCTTTGGCGGCCGAAACGGGCGACCGCCATCTGGCTTTCATGAGCCTCAGCAGCCTGGACGAAATGCTGTCCGACATATACGGCGAAATCGATATCGGTCATTATGACGCGCTTGCCGCTTACGACCCCGGAGACCTTGAAAAAACAGCCGCCGGGTTTGACGCCGTACTGCTCTCTTACCTGCGGGAATACGAAAAAGCGGGCCTGAAGCCAAAGGTATACCGCGACACGGACGCGTTCACCGCCGCTTACCTTGATCCCGCCGGGGAATGATTCGGACCGGCCCCGCAATCGCTCGGATATACATTCAGCGCAAAAATCGGAGGAGCAAAGGATGAAGATCGTACTTCTGGCCGACCTGCACGGCAATATGGTCGCCGCCGAAGCCGTGGAACGGGAAATAGACCGGATAGGGCCGGACGACATATGGTTCCTGGGCGACGCGGTAGGCAAGGGCCCCGAAAGCGACAAGACCTGCGACTGGGTCAGGCGCCGCTGCAATCACTGGATCGCGGGAAACTGGGACCATGGCCTGAGCATGAACCGCGACCAACATCCCTTTTACAGGGATCAGATAGGCGCCGAGCGCTTCGACTGGCTGGATTCCCTGCCCCTGGAGGACGAACTCACCGTCAGCGGCATCCGCTTCCGCCTGGTGCACGGACGCTTCCTCGATCCGCTGTATTTAAGCGGCGATCCCGACGAAAAGCTCAGGGCGGGCTTCCGTTTCAGGGACGGCAGGCCGGAAGCCGGCGGCCTGATCTGCGCGGACAGCCACAGGCCCTTTGTGCGTCCCTTAGTGGGCGGATACGCCATGAACACCGGCAGCGTAGGCAACAATCTGGGCGTTACCAGGGCCCACGCGCTGCTATTGGAGGGAGAAGACGGCCCGTCTCCGCTTAAGATCACGGTGCTGTCCGTTCCCTATGACAACCGGAAAGCGGCGGACATCGCGGATCTGTATCCCGAGCTGCCGCTTAAGGAAGCCTACAAAAACGAAGTTCTGACGGGCGTATACTCAAGATAGCGGGCGCATCCGGCCGCCCCTGCCTCCATATACGCAAAGGCGCCGCGCCGCGGCGCTTTTTTTGCCGCACCGTCTTCACTCAATCTTCTATTGCCACTTAACCCCTTCGGTGGTATAATATCATTGATATAGTGTGCGCGGAGGCATGTTGGTTTGTACAGGCGTTACATAAAACGGATACTGGACGTGACGGGAGCATTTGTGCTCCTGATCGCGCTTTTGCCGTTTTGGGCGCTGATCGCGCTTATAATCAAACTGGACTCCAGGGGTCCCGTGCTGTTCAGGCAGAAGCGCCTGGGCATGAACGAGGTGCCCTTTCAGATATACAAGTTCCGCACCATGCGCACCGACGCCCCCAGCGAGATGGCCACCAACCAGCTCTACCAGAGCGGCAGGTACATCACCCGCGTGGGAGTGTATCTGCGCACCCTGTCCCTTGACGAACTGCCCCAGCTGTACAATATATTAAAAGGCGACATGAGCTTCGTGGGCTTCCGCCCCTGTTTGTGGAACGAATTCGAGCTGGACGAGGAACGCAGGAAGACCGGGGCCTACGCGGTAAGGCCCGGCATCACGGGCCTGGCCCAGATCCGGGGCCGGGACGAGCTGGACCCGCAGGAAAAGGCGCTGCTGGACGGAGTCTACGCCCGCAACGTGGGCTTTGACTACGACCTCAGGATACTCACCAAGACCCTGTTCGCCGTGTTCAACAAAGAAGGCTATCACGAAGGAGGCGCGTAATGGAAAACACCGAAAGACCCGTTCTGCCTCCCGTAAGCGTGCTGGAAAGCGTGTGGGCGGGTGAGGACGCTTACAACCTGGCCCTGAGCCTGGACAGCCTGCTGGACCAGACCGTACTGCCGGACGAGATCGTTCTGGTCAAGGACGGCCCGCTTACTCCCGCGCTGGACCGGGTGATAGACGAGCGCGTCCAAAGGCATCCCGGCCTGTTCAATATCGTCCCGCTGGAAAAAAACGGGGGGCTGGGCAACGCGCTCAGGATCGGCCTTGCCGCCTGCTCAAACGAGTACGTGGCCCGCATGGACTCCGACGACTATTCCCCCGCCGACCGGCTGGAAAAGCAGCTGACCTATCTTGCCGCGCATCCGGACGTGGACATACTTTCCGGCGTGATAGAGGAATTCGACGGGGAGATATCCAACGTCACGGGAAAGCGGGTGGTGCCCCTTGAAAACGACGACATCTGGGCGTACTGCCTGACCCGTTCCCCCTTCAACCACGCCGCCTGCGTGTACAAAAAGTCTACGGTGGAAAAAGCGGGCAGCTACAACGGCAAGCGTCCCCGTGTGGAGGACCACGACCTGTGGATGCGCCTGCGCCGTCTGGGCGCAAAAGCCGCCAACCTTACCGACACCCTGCTGCTGGTCCGTGCGGGCAAGGCCATGCACAAAAGGCGCCACGGCCTCAAAAACGCCCGCGCGCTCAACGATTTCTACAAAGAAATGTACCTGCGCGGGGAAGTCAGCTATAAAAAATACCTGCGCAACAGCTTTTTTGCCTGCGGGCTGCAGCTCATGCCCGCCTGGCTGCACGCGCTGTGCTATAAATTCCTGAGGAGCAACACCACCCCCTATACCTGCTCCGCGCCCCCGAAGACCTATCTTCCCAAGGGCAGATACCTGCTCAGGGAAGAGGACCCGGACAGCACCGGGCGGCGCCAGGAAACGCTGCTCAAAATGCTTTCCGACGTTCAGGCCGCCTGCGACAAGGCGGGGCTCAGGGTGCTTCTGGCGGGCGGCAGCTGCCTGGGCGCCATACGCCACCGGGGCTTCATCCCCTGGGACGACGACGTGGACCTGGTGATGCCCCGGGAGGACTACGACCGCCTGCGCAGGGAATTTGCCTCCCTGCTGGGGGACAAATACGTGCTGAGCGCCCCGGGGACCCCGGATCCCACCAACCTGTTCATAAAGATCATCCTGCCCGACCCAACCGCGCCCCGGGAGCCCGACCAGACGGACGAGGTACGGGGCGTGTGGGTGGACATAATGCCCCTGGACTACGCTCCCGCCTCTTACGTTAAACGCGCCCTCAAAGGGTTTTACATAGACGCGCTCAACTTCCTGAGCGTGTCCTGTCGGCTGTATAAATACCGCAACCCCGTATACAAAGCCTTTCTGTCCGACACGCTTGCCCACCGGCTGAAATACCGCCTGCGCATGGGGCTGGGCTTACTTATGAGCGTAAAGCCCTACGAGTACTGGTACGAAAAGTTCGACAGGGCAGAGCGGGGCGAAATGAGCCCTTACCTGACCGCGGGCTCCGGCATACGCCATTACAGGGGCGAAGTGCGGCCCAAAGAGGTGTTCCTGCCTCCCCACGAAGCGGAGTTTGACGGCATCAAGATTTATGTGCCAAACCTGGCTCACGAATACTTAAAGCAGCAATACGGAAGCGACTACCTCACCCCGCCCCCCGAAGACAAGCGCCTGATCCACCACTTCCTCAAGCCCGAGTACGAATTGGCCGACAAATGAGACTGTTCTTAAAATATCTGTTCGCCCTGCTGGTTCGGGCGCTGCTCACCCCCTTCACCCTGCTGCCGATAAAGCGCAACAGGGTGATGTTTGTGTCCTACCGGGGCACCAGGTATTCCTGCAGCCCCAGGGCGGTGAGCGAAGCGCTGGAAGAGCTTGCGGACGGTAAACTTGAGATCAACTGGGGCTTAAGGCACCCGGAAAACTACGCTTTTCTCAAGCAGCGGGGCATAAACGCAATAAACGACCGCAGCCTGAAGTTCATTTATCTTGCCCTGACCAGCCGCGTGGTGGTGACGAACATCCACTACAAGCCCTATCTTCCCCGCCGCAGGGGGCAGTATTTCATCCACACCTGGCACGGCGGCGGTCTGTACAAACGGGAAGGCATCCAGACGGGCATACAAAAGAAATACCTCAGCCTGCAGGGCATACGCTTCGGGGCATCCCTGTCCTCATCCCGCGAATTCACAAGGCAGGTCATAAAAGGCAGCTTCGGCTGGCAGGGCGAGGTGCTGGAGTGGGGCCTGCCCAGAAACGACATATTCTTCTCCCCCGGCAAGGAACATCTCAGGAACGAGACCCGCGCGCGTCTGGGCTGGACGGACAGGCGTATCGCCCTGTACGCGCCCACCTGGCGGGACGACCAGTCGCTGTTTGCGCCTTTCGACGCGGAAAAAGTCAAAGCCGCGCTGTGCAGTCGCTTCGGCGGCCGGTGGGAGATCTGGTACCGGGGCCACTATTACTCCGACACCGCCGCACTCAGCCTGGACGGAGACGTGAGCGGAGAGGAAGACATGCAGCCACTGCTTCTGGCCTCGGACTGCCTGATAACCGACTATTCCTCCTCCATCTGGGACGCTTCCCTGGCTGGGCTAAAAACTTTCCTTTACTGCCCCGATATAGCCAATTACATAAGCATCCGCAACTTTTACAGCGATATCCATACCTGGCCCGGCGTGTTTTCCGAAGACGAACGCAGCCTTATAGACGGCATACTGTCCTTTGACGAGACCGCATACGCCGAACGTATCGCCCGACACCACGCGGCGCTGGGCTGCTGCGAGACGGGCCGTGCCGCCCGCCTGACCGCGGAACGGATAATGAAGGAATGTCTGTAACGGCATGCCGGGGAAATCCCTTTTCCCGGCGTTTTTGCTTTTTCGGCCCCCGTACGAAAATAACGCAATTTTTCTTAATAATGCCTTTACGAATTTACATTTACTCTGATAAAATATAATACACTTAAATACAAGGAGATTGTGTCGCTATGAGTGAATTGTTGTCCGGCGCCGTGAAAGTCCCGTTTGAAAACGCTCCCGTAGCTCCTCTGGGCATCATTGCCCTGCCCGGCACCGAAGAGATCGGCGAAAAGATCAACCAGTACCTGATGGACTGGCGGGAAGCGCCCGCCGAGGAAAACTCAGACTTCGTGGCCTTCCCCGGCAAAGATACCGACAGTTTCCTGCTCTCCACAAAGTGCCCCCGCTTCGGCACCGGCGAAGGCAAGGGCCTGCTGGACCAGAGCGTGCGCGGCTACGACGTGTACATCATTTCAGACGTCACCGCCCGCCAGATCAAGTATAAAATGTACGGCGAGACCGTGCT
>JAGCIC010000092.1 GCA_017648805.1 Clostridia bacterium | reverse complement strand
CATGTTCTTATATGCCGCCAGCAGTCCCGCGGGCAGCTGTGTCTTCAGGTACGCCGCGTTCCCGGACACGGGTTCAAGCAGTTCGATGCCTTTTTGAGCCATAGGCGTCTTGACTTCGTTCCAGATCTTTTCCGCCCGGTCCGCATAGGCGTCTTTCACGCCCGTAACGCCCGCGCCCAAAGTGTCCCAAACGCCCTGGGTCTTGCCGTAGACCCAGTCGAAAGCTTTGTTCATACCTTCCTGCGCCCGCATGACCGCCGGATTGGTGGTCTTGATGCTGGCTGCGTACACCAAAAGCATGCAGAACACCACCGCCCCCACAAACGTGAGCAGCAGTTTGACTCCCACGGAAAAACGGCTGCGCCGGTTCCACAGCAGCACCAGCCCCACCGGGAACACCGCAAGGAGCAGTACGATCGAAAGCACTGCGAACCAGTTCACGCGCCTTTCCTCCTGCATTTCGTAATGGCTGGTCAGCCCGTCCTCGCTGTACGGCGAACGCTTGTCGCTGCGATCGAAATATGATTTCCCGGAAACGGATTTGCGGCTGTCCTGGTAACCTTTATAAGTCAATAGCATGATGTGCGCTTCCTTAATCGTTATGTGTTCAAATTATACCATACGCCGACAGATATTACAAGAGTATTACGGCATATGCCGTTAATTTAATATTTTCGACCAAATCGTTAATATGTTAATATTTCGGTACAATATTATTTAGATATTGACAAGCGCAAACGCAGGCGGTATAATGCAATCGTTCGGTACAGAAGTAAATTGGGAGGTACATGATATGGAAATGAACAGAGAATTAAAAGACAGTATAATGAAACTATCGATGCTGATCAGGCGGTTGGAGATGCCCCGCCCCCACGAGCCCGGTTTACGCGGCCACGCTCAGAAACGGGCGCTGCTGCTGATCGCGCTCAACGAAGGCATCAGCCAGCGGGAGCTGTGCGAAAAGATGGGCATTCAGCCCTCTTCGGCCAGCGAACTGCTGGGCAAGCTGGAAGCGCGCGGACTAATAAACAAAGCCGCCGATCCCAACGACCTGCGCACCGTATTTCTGAGCGTGACAGAGCAGGGCAAACGGGTGCTGGAAAACGGCGAGGAGCAGGAGGACGCCCTGTCCGCCTTTGACGCACTCGGCGACAGCGAGAAGCAGGAAATGAAGGCTTCCGCCGACAAGCTGATCGACGCCTGTGAAGAGCGCTGCCGTGAAAGAGGTCTGCACATGTTCCCGCCCAGACCCGAAGGAGGCGACGGTGGCTGTATGCCCTTTGGCGGTCCCGGCCGCAGACCGTTTCCCCACGGTGAAAGGCCGCCGTTTGAAGGGCGTCCTCACTTCCCCGGCAGGCCGTTTCCCCGCCGCCTGCCAAATCCGGTCACAGACCGGGAAACTGAGCCCCGGCCCCTGAAGCCGGACGACATCCAAAAGCTGTAAAACCGAAAAAAACAGGCGTGCCCGTTTAGTGGCGCGTCCGTTTTTTTCTGTGCCTGTTCAGTCTGCTATTCAGACTTCTATTCGAACTTCATGGAGAACAGTTTGGCGTCCCTCATGCGAAAGCGCAGCCTGACCGCCGTGCCGGCGCGTTCGCCAAGCGCAAAGCTTTCGGGGAAGACCACCCTGCGGTCTATGTTGTCGCCGAACACCTCCACGCTTTCCCCGTCGGACAGCGCGTTCCCGTTATCATCCAGCACGCTCACGTATATGTATCCGTAAGCGGACGTGGAGAAATTGAGCCGAAGTTCACTGCCCTCAAATATCAGCGGTTTGGTTACCAGCACTTCTTCGTCCCCGCCCGCCATATAGCAGGCAAAACCATCTTTGCGGATCTCGTACCGGTTCAGCGGTCT
>JAGCIC010000091.1 GCA_017648805.1 Clostridia bacterium | reverse complement strand
TAAACCGCGCCGCCCGCGGCATTCTGGACGACCTTACAAATATCTTCCAGGTGCTGCACATCTGCGGCAACGGCAACCTGGACGACCTGTACGAGCGCACTCCCGGCTATGTGCAGGTGGAGTACTTGAACGAGGAGATGGCGGACGCGCTCACCATGGCGGACGTGGTGGTGTCCCGCGCGGGCTCCAACTCCATATGCGAACTGCTGGCGTTAAGAAAGCCCACCCTGCTCATCCCCTACCCCACCGAAGCCTCCCGGGGCGACCAGGTGGTGAACGCCTTCTCCTTCCTGCGCAGGGGCTTTGCCCGGGTGCTTGAACAGAAGGACATGACCGGCGAGACCCTGCTCAAGCGGATCATCGAGGTCTATCACGACAGGGGCGAACTGATCGAGTGCATGATGCGTGAGCCCAACCACGACGGCAGCGGCAGGATAATCGAGAACATATACAAATACGCGGGAAAATGATTCCCCGTCCGTAACAGAAACAGCCTTCCGGATCAACGGAAGGCTGTTTTGCGATTTTTTGCGTTTTACGGCTGCTTGCCGATGTAGGCCAGGATGCCGCCGTCCACGTACAGGATGTGGCCGTTCACGAAGTTGCTGGCGTCGGAAGCCAGGAACACGGCGGGGCCCATAAGGTCCTCTGTGGTGCCCCAGCGGGCGGCAGGGGTCTTGGCCACTATGAACTGATCGAAGGGATGGCGGCTGCCGTCGGGCTGCCTTTCGCGCAGGGGCGCGGTCTGGGGCGTGGCGATGTAGCCGGGACCGATGCCGTTGCACTGTATGTTCTTTTCGCCGTACTCGGAGCAGATGTTGCGGGTGAGCATCTTGAGCCCGCCCTTGGCGGCGGCGTAAGCGCTCACCGTCTCGCGGCCGAGTTCGCTCATCATGGAGCAGATGTTGATTATCTTGCCGTGGCCCTTTTCGATCATCCCGGGGATGACTGCCTTGGCGCAGATGAAGGGAGCGTTCAGGTCCACGTCTATGACCTTCCTGAACTCCTCGGCAGACATCTCGGTCATGGGTATGCGGCGGATGATGCCCGCGTTGTTGACCAGTATGTCTATGACGCCCACTTCTTCGGTGATCTTTTTCACAAGCGCCTGCACCTGGGGCTCGTTGGTAACGTCGCACACGTAACCGTGGGCGGGTATGCCCTTTTCCCTGTAGGAGGCCAGGCCCTTGTCCACCAGCTCCTGGTTGATGTCGTTGAACACTATGGTCGCGCCCGCCTCGTGGAAAGCTGTGGCAATCGCCATGCCTATGCCGTAGCTTGCGCCGGTTATCCAGGCGATCTTGCCCTTGAGAGAAAAAGTATCAAGAATCATGTTCATCCTCCTGTGTTGTTATATTCTCGTCTATTCCACCCTCAGCCCGCGTAAGCATAAGCGTGCCGGCAAAGGGATTGTCAACGTGGTTCCTGAGGGAAAAATACCCGATCACGGAAAACACCGCCGCACCCACAAAGGTCACGATCATGTCCTTCATGGTATCGTACAGGCCGATATCATAATAGCCGTCTTCGATGATAAAGGTCTCGCCGTCCGCGGTTTCCACGACCGTTTTGATCACGTCCGTTACGAAAAAGTCCTTCCCGTCGGCAGACAGCGCGGGGCCGATGGTGGTAAAGCGGGAGATCAGCTCATCATTTTGCATATCCTTACGGAAGATGACGTCCATGCCGAACTCAAAAAACTCCCACAGCACCCCTATCGTCATGGCAAAGCAGAACGCCACCAGCGCCATGTATGCCGGGGAAAGGGCGAACTTCGCTTTTGAGGAGTTCAGCAGGTCCACCAGCGAAAAGCCCACCGAAGCCATAAGGAACCCCGTGAGCGTGTGGAGTATCGTGTCCCAGCCCGGCACGCGCGCGAAAAAGTGGAACAGCTCGCCCATTATTTCCGCCGCGAATATGAACAGCAGGATTATTATCTGCAGCACTTCGGGGACCCTTATCCGGAGCACGCGGCGAATAAAGCCCGGTATCAAAAACAGGATCAGGCACAACGCGCAGATAAACGCGCTTTGATACTCGCGGAAGATGACGCTGAATACCAGCGTAGCCAGCGTGAACAGCCTCAGTATCTGATAAACTATCCCGACACGTTTATTCCGGCGGTTTTCGTAATCGAGCCCCCATAAAAAGCGCACGAATCCGATTCGGTTTATCCGGTGCGGTCTCGGCATAATCCTGTTTCCCTTCATTTCTTCCGGGATATAGTATAGCACAATTCACGTGCCATAATAAAGCGGTCAAGTATGTCAAATTTTCCCGAAACCAGGCTTTCGAACCAATTTGAGTAGTTTTTCTCCATTCCCACGTCCCGCCCGGACAGGCTGCGGGTGGGAAACGTGACGAAAATGTACTCGGCGGGTATGCGATCAAGCAGCCTCTCCGCCGCGCCTTTTTCGTCCGTCTCGATGACGCTCAGAAGCTTCATGCACAGGGCGAGGCGGCAGCCATTTTCAAACGCGCAGGTGTTCACGTCGTCCGGCTGCGCGCTGACGTCCCAGTCGCAGGCGCCGGCCCATGCGTTCACCGTTGCGCACGCCCTGCCGCTTATATCTATGCCTCTTACTCCGCTTATCCCGCGAAAACCCAGGTATATGGGGTTCAGCCCGCAGGCCAGGTCCAGCAAGCCGCCCTCCGTGCCCGCAAGGGCAAACACTTTGTCGTATATCCCATCCAGTTCGTCCAGCCGTTCCCTCGTGGAGGCGTGGCATTTGAGCGCCTCGTAAGGCGCGGAAACGTCGCCCGCGATGTAGTTTTCAAGGCACTTCACTGCCTTTTCCGCTTCCCCCTCGCTCATAAACGCGTTGGTCAGCGCGTGCAGGCGTTCCTTGGCGGCGTCAAGCGCCTTTTCGGGCTTTCCGTACTTATTGAGCGCCGAAACCAGCGCCCTTTCCACGGTGGAAGGGCAGATGTCCCTGAAGTTCCTGGACGCTTTCAGCTTGTTCAGCGCTTCGGCTTCGGTCATAGCGCCTCACCCAGTTTTTCCATAAGGCGCGAATAGAAGCGCAGGTTGTGGACGGTCGCCAGGCGCATGGCGGCGCTGTCTCCCACTTTGAACAGATGCTGGAGGAACGCCTTGGAATACTTTCGGCACACGGGGCAGTCGCAGGAGGGGTCTATGGGCGAAAAGTCACGGGTATGCGCCTCGTCCATTATGTACACGAAGCGGTAGAACCTGCCGTCCTCCCGCATGACGCCTTCCGCCGTGTCCTGCCCGGGCAAAAACGCGTACAGGCGCATGTGCCTGGCTTCCCTCGACGGTATCACGCAGTCGAACAGGCTGTAGCCCATTTTGTACAGAAACGCGATCTCCTCCGGACGGCCCACGCCCATGGCGTACTTGACTTTATTGTCAGGCATGGCGTCCGCCGCCATCTGCAGTACTTCCTTGTACAGCTTGCCGTTCTCGTCCGTGGGCCAGCCCCCGAAGCCGTAGCCGTCAAAGCCTATCTTTTCCAGTTCTTCCCCGCACTTCATGCGCAGTGCCCTGTCCGCGCCGCCCTGCACTATGCCGAACAGCAGCGGGCGCGGGCCCTTCACGTTCCTGACCAGCCGGTTGTACTCCTCCCGGCATCTGGCTCCCCATTTTACCGTGAGGTACACGCTTCTTTCCTGCGCCTCGATGGGGTCGTTGGGGTGGGTGCACAGATCCAGCGCCATCATTATGTCGCCGGAATAGTTGAACTGGGCCTGTATGCATTTTTCGGGGGTGTAGTGCACCTTTTCGCCCTTCAGGTCGGGGCGGAACAGTATCTCCTTTTCCCGTATCTCCCCGTAATCCGGATTTTCCCGTATCTGGGAATACAGCTGGAAGCCGCCGGAGTCGGTCAGTATCGCGCCCTGCCAGCCGGTAAACCTGCGCAGGCCCCCCGCCGCCTTGACCAGCTTCGCGCCGGGGCGGTTGTACAAGTGCCAGGTATTCATTTCCAGCCCCGGGCAGCGGGCAGCTTCGGCGTCACCCGCGTCCAGGCACCTGACCACTCCCAGCGTGGCGTCCGGAAAAAACGCGGGGAGTTTGAGCGTGCCGAAGGGCAGAACCAGTTCTTTTACCATTTTTCCTCGCTATGACTAAAGCTTTTCGGCTACACGCAGGCTCGCGCTGCGGGCGCGGGGATTGGCCTCAAGTTCCCCGTCCGATGCCGTGATGGGTTTGCGCGTTATGAGCCGCGCCGTGGGCTTTTTCCCGCACACGCAAACAGGGAAACTCTTGGGGCATGTACAGGGGTCACTTAGGCGCCTGAACAGGTTCTTGACTATCCTGTCCTCCAGGGAATGGAAGGTTATCACGCACAGCCGTCCCCCGGGCCTGAGCAGGTAAATATGTCCTCCAGTGCCTTTTCCAGTGGCGCCAGCTCGTCGTTGACCTCTATACGAAGCGCCTGGAACGTGCGCCTGGCGGGATGCGAGCCGTCTTTCGCGCGTATCTTTTTGGGTATTGCGGCGTCGATAATGCCCACCATCTGGCCGGTGGTCGTTATGGGAGCGAGCTTTCTGCGGTCGCAGATCACCCGCGCTATCTGGGCCGCCCAGTTCTCTTCTCCCCAGTCCCTGAGCACGCGTGTGAGTTCTTCGGCGGAATAGCCGTTCACTATGTCCGCCGCGCTCAGCCCCTGGGAGGCGTCCATGCGCATGTCCAAGGGGTTGTCCCCGTTGTAGCTGAAGCCCCGTTCCCCCGCGTCCAGCTGGTAACTGGACACTCCCAGGTCGACCAAAGCGCCGTCCAGCCCGCTCACTCCCTGCGCTTCCAGCAGAGCTTTCGCGTCGTGGAAGTTGCCGTGCACGGGAGTGAAGCGCCCGCTTACGCCCAGGTCTTCCATGTGCCGGGTGGCGGCGTTTATCGCGTCCATGTCCCGGTCTATGCCGTACAGGTGCCCCGAGGCGAGCCTTTTCAGTATCTCGCCCGAATGCCCCCCGCCGCCCAGCGTGCCGTCCAGATATATCCCGTCGGGCCGGATGTTCAGCCCTTCGAGGCATTCGCTCAGCAGTACGGGCAGGTGCTTAAACTCGCTCATTCTTTACCGAAAACGCGTACACGGTGGCGGATCTGAAGGTATGCTCGCTGTCCACTGCGGCTATGTCGTAGCCCGCCTCGCCCGGATGGTGTATGCTGTCGGGGGCGCACTGGGTCTCCAGGCACAGCGCCCGTCGTTTGCCGTAGCTCACGCCCTTTTCGCCGTCACGCCGGGACAGGAAGTTGCCCGTGTACAGCTGCACGGAAGGCATGTCCGTGTACACCCGCATGGCTCTTCCGCTTCTGGGGTCGAACACCTCCGCGGCGGGGCGCAGACCGGTCAGATCCCTGTCGGAAGACAGTATGAAGTTGTGGTCAATGCCCGTGCCGTTCTTTATCTGCTCGTCATCGG
>JAGCIC010000090.1 GCA_017648805.1 Clostridia bacterium | reverse complement strand
TTCGCACACTTCCTTAAGCGCGCGCTTGACGTCCTCTGCGGAAAACATGTCCGCCGCCACGAAACGGACATCTCCGTTCCAGCCCTTGCGCTTCAGGTAGTTTTTTATGGCCGAAGTGCGCCGTTTTGAGGATCTGATCTCTTCGGGACAGACGAACACCACCCTAACCGGGTCCAGCATCTCGCATGCCAGCACGTTTTCAAGCGGCCTCTCGTCATAAAGTTCTATAAGCGTACGGTTCATTGTTCCGCATCCTTTTTCGGCGCTTCAAGCCGCTTTTTCGCGCTGCGGGTAAGCAGCTCGTAGGCTACCGCGCTCAGCGGCACCGCGAGTATAATGCCCAGCATGCCGTTGATCTCGCCTCCTATCACCACCGCGCACAGCACCAGCAGGCCGGACACCTTCATCTGCTTGCCCACTATTTTGGGATAGAACACGTTGTCCTCCACCTGCTGGATCACAAGTATGTACAGCGCGAACCACAGCGCCATGGTGGGGCTGTAGATCATGGTCAGCAGTATGCCGCTTATGGAGCCCGCCCAGGGGCCTATAACAGGCACTATCGCGCACACGCCCACCACCGCGCTTATGGCGGCGGGGTTGGGGAAGCCGAATATCAGCATGCCTATAAAGCACATCAGCCCCAGTATCAGCGCCTCCAGCACCTGACCCTTGAAAAACTCCGAGAATTTCTCGTATATAAGTGTCCTTAAGTCGAACACGAAGGCCCGCGGCTTTTCGGGCATGTAGGCATTCAGTAATTCGCTCACGAACTTGCTTATGCGCTCCTTGCCCGCCAGGGCGTACACGCTTATGGCGATGGTGAGCACCACGTCCAGCAGTCCGCCCACCAGGCCCGTGGTCAGGTTGAAGGCGAAGCCCGCTATGTCCGTAACGCTGCCCGAAATGTATTCCACCACCAGCGCGGCGGTGTTGTTCAGCGTCTCGTTTATGGAGGCGATCTTTTCGGGGGTCGCGCCCATGCGGGTGAGTATGTCCGTAACGAACCCGGGCAGCATCTGGAACGCCTCGGGCACACGGGTTATGGCCGTATCCGCCACGTTCCTGAGACTGGGGATTATGGAATACGCCATAAGCGCGATCAGCGCGACGGCGATCATGTACGTCACCGACACGCTTATGCCCCGCTTGAGTCCCGGCTTGGCCTTTTTGAAGAGCTTGCCCATGCCGTGCTCTATCGGCACCATTATCAGGTTCAGCACGAACGCCAGGAACAGGCCCGCGATCACGCAGCTCAGCACGCCCCACACATAGGACAGCACGCCCGACAGCCTTTCGGGTTTCTGGGCGACGGAATACACCACCCCCGCGAACACTATCAGCCATAAGATGCGGCGGGTGGGAGATTTGCTTTTAAACATGCGCTATGCCTAACTTTTCCAGTATGCTTTTCGCGGCTTTCTTGCCCGCGCCCATGGCGGATATCACCGTAGCCGCGCCGGTGACCGCGTCGCCGCCCGCGTACACGTTCTCGCGGGAAGTCATGGCGTCCTCGTCTATGATTATGCCGCCCCGGCTGTTCACGTCAAGGCCTTTGGTGGTGTTTCTGATGAGCGGGTTGGGGCTGGTGCCGATGGCCATTATTACCGCATCCACCTGAAGCTCGTACTCGCTGCCCCTGATCTCCACGGGCCGCCTCCTGCCCCTTTCGTCCGGCTCGCCCAGCTCCATTTTTATCACTTTCATGCCGGTCACGAAGCCGTTTTTGGGATCCCTGGGATCGTCCGGGTTGTTGTAGCCCAGTATCTCTACGGGGTTGTTCAGCAGCCTGAACTCGATGCCTTCCTCCTGAGCGTGCTCCACTTCTTCCTTACGGGCGGGCAGTTCCGCCATCGAACGGCGGTAAACTATGTACACCTTTTCCGCCCCCAGCCTGAGCGCGGTCC
>JAGCIC010000089.1 GCA_017648805.1 Clostridia bacterium | reverse complement strand
GCGCAGGGAACGCCGTTTAAAAAACACACCTGGGCGATCGACGCACCCTCCATATCGCAGGCGGAGCAATCGAAGTCGTTTACTATCGCAGCTTTGACGTCCGCCGAACTGACGAACTGGTCACCCGTGGCGACGCCGCCGCTCACTGCGCGCCCTCCCACCTTTTCTATGGCGTTTATAAGCCGCCCGTTAAGCGCCGTGTCCGTGGGAAAACGCACCAGGTTGACCGTGGAGACCATTCCCTTGGGGTCGCCCAGCGCAGTGGTATCCGCGTCGTGCTGCACGGCATATGACGCTACCACCGTATCCAGCAGCCTTACGTCCTTTTTGAGCGCTCCGCCCACGCCGGTGTTGATGATCTCACGCGGTTGATACTTGAGTATCATAGCTTCGGCGCAAACCGCGGCATTTACCTTTCCTATGCCGCACACCGTCATTACCACGTCTTTGCCAAGCAGCTTGCCGCTGTAAAACGTGCGTCCCGATATGGTCTCGGTCTTCGTAAGCTCCAGGCGCTCTTTGAGCCCGCTCAGCTCCGCATCCATGGCGGCGATTATACCTGTCATGCGTCCCCCTTCGGATATGCCAGCATATCTTCGTTCCAGCCTTTTATGGTGTCCAGATACCTTCGCGCCTCGGTCTTGGCCTTTTCAAGCGAAAGGTTTATGTAATTCCCGCACTCCTTGCGGGACGCGCCGAACACTTCCCCTTCGTATTCCAGTATCTGCCCGAGCACAGCCCTGATAAGGGCCAGCACTTCTGAGTGATGGGCGTCCCTCACCAGCAGGTAAAAACCCGTCTGGCAGCCCATTGGGCCGAAATATACTATACTGTCGCCCATAGAAGAATTGCGGGCGAATGTAGCAAACATGTGCTCTACCGAATGCATGGAGGCGTTGTCCATAAGGTCGCCCGTGTTGGGCTTGCGGGTACGCAGATCATATGTGGTCACGTCCCCGTCGATACGCGAAACGTACACGCCCGGGACTATATAATCGTGATCCACGGAAAAACTGGCTATCCTGTTCATCTTGTTCCTCTCACCAGCGCGACAGCCTGGGCGGAAATGCCTTCACCCGCGCCCTCAAAGCCCATTCCTTCGGTAGTCGTTGCCTTGACCGACACGCAATCGATATCCATCCCCAGCGCCTCGGCTATGTTTTTCCGCATAGCCCGCATAAACGGGGCAAGTTTCGGCCTTTGACACACTATCGTGACATCCGCATTCCCGGCCGCAAAACCGTTCCGCTCAAGCAGCCGTCTCACTCTACTGAGCAGTTCAAGGGACGAAATGTCCTTGTACTGCGGGTCAGAATCCGGAAAATGCTTGCCTATATCGCCCAGCGCCGCCGCGCCCAGCAGCGCGTCCATGAGCGCGTGCAGGGCGACATCCGCGTCGGAATGGCCCACCAGCCCTTTCTCAAACGGTATGTCTGCGCCGCAGAGGATGAGCTTCCTGCCCTCCTCGAGACGGTGGGCGTCATAACCCATGCCTACCCTGCATTCAGCCGAAAAGCGCAGCTCCGCCATCTCCAGATCCTCCCGTGTGGTAAGCTTTATGTTGCCCCTTGCGCTATCGGCGCGGGTAAGATGCACGCTGCCGTACGCGGCCTCGAATACCGCTGCGTCGTCGGTGAAGCCCTTTGATGGATCAGCAGCGCCGTATGCGTCTGTCAGCATCCGGGCATTGAACGCCTGCGGCGTCTGCACGGCAAAGAGTTTGGAGCGTTCCATGGTGCTCACTTTTTCACCGTCGACATACTTTATGGTGTCGGTAACTGGGCAAGAGATCACGCCCGAACCGTATTTTTCCGCGTCCGAGATCACG
>JAGCIC010000088.1 GCA_017648805.1 Clostridia bacterium | reverse complement strand
CTTTGCCTCGCCGTATCCCTTCGTGTCCTCGGGCAGAAGCTCCAGGCCGTCCGCCAGCGCCACCATGTACCAGCCCGCCGCCCGGCCCCAGGCGTGGGCGGAGCGGCCGGTGACCGGATCGGGCCACACTTCGCTGCGGCTCTCGTCCCAGGCGTGGCAGGGCAGGCCCGTATCGGGATCGAGGGTATGGCGGTACACCAGGATCAGCTGCCGGGCGGCGTCTTCAAGCGCAGAGGGGTCCGGCCCGAACATCATCTCGTAGCCGATATAGAACGGCGCGGCCATGTGCAGTCCGTCCAGCCACATCTGGAAGGGATAGATCTTTTTGTGCCAGAAGCCGCCGTCCGAGGTGCGGGGCTGGGTATCCAGCTGCCGGCGCAGAAGCCGGGCCGCCTTCAGAAACCGCTCCTCGCCCGTGCGCTTCCACAGGTACAGAAGCTGCTTGCCGTTGCAGATGTTGTCCAGGTTGTAGGTATCCAGGTCGTATTCAAAAATGCCGCCGTCCGGGGTGATGAGCTTGTCCAGGGCGTCATATACATAGCGGTAATACTGTTCGCCCTTGCCCATCTCCTCCAGCATCTCCATGCCGCGCCACACTACGCTGTAATCGTAGCTCCAGTGCTTTGTGAGCAGCCCTTCCCGCCTGATCAGGCAGTCGGCCACTTTCTTTGCCGAATCCGGCACATAACAGCGAACCATACCGCTAACCTCCTTATGCCTTTTGCGCCTCAGGCTTTTGCTTCCCGCACGCGGCAGTACTCCACGTCCGCCCAGCCTCCCCAGGCACCCTTCATGTTCATACAGAATATACCGGGCCTTGCACCCGTCCAGCCGCCAGGAGACAGGGGATATTCTTCGCCGACGGGCGTTTCACTCCCGCCCTCCGGGGCAAAGGCAAAGGCCGCTTTTCCATGCCTCACGCGCATGATAAGTTTTGCGGCGCTTCCCCTGCATTCCGCTTCGGCGAGAACTATCTCTTTCACGCTGTCCGGCACAAAGCGGCTGAGCCTTTCCGCCTTGCCCTCCGTGAGGATTATCTTTTCGCCGTCCCAGGCGAGGTAATGGTACCGCCAGCCCATCATGCCAAGTCCCGCCCGGTCGCCCGGATGGAAATGGGGCTTCAGACGGATCTCCATATCGAAATCAAAAGCCTGCATCAGCTGGCTTAAAAAGTTTCCCGCCCCAAACAGGCTGTCCGCGGGGGCGGCATACAGCCTGAGGCCGGGACGCAGTTCACTGTACCACGCCGCGTTCGGATTGGCCTGCCACTGCCACTGCGGGCCGAGGCCGCCGGAAAAATCGTCCGACATGGGTATACTCGCCTTATATTCCGCAAGGCCCGTATCGCCCCCGGCTACGGGATAACCGCCGTTTCCCATCACGGGCACGCCGCCTGACCAGTCCACAGGCTGCAAATGGAGGATGCGCCCGTAGGCGCCGGCGTCCTGAAAGTGGATGAACCAGTCACCGCCGCGTCCGTCCGTCACCCAGCCGCCCTGATGCGGGCCGTTCACAGGCGTATCGCCCTGACAAAGCACCGTGTGCCTCGTATATGGGCCGTAGATATTTTCGGCGCAAAGCGCCAGCTGGTAACCGGTGGTCACGCCGCCCGCGGGGCAGAATATCCAGTACAGCCCATTGCGTTTATAGAGCTTCGGGCCTTCCACCGTTTCGTCGCCGTGTTCGACCCCGTCGTACACAGGCCGGCCGTTGTCAAGGATCTTCATGCCGTCCGGGGACATGCGGTGCAGGTACAGGATGTTTTTGATGCCGACGCGGCTGGCCGCAAAGCCATGGATCAGATAGGCGCTTCCGTCCTCGTCAAACAGCGGGCAGGGGTCGATCCAGCCCGTGACGTCCTTCACGAAATGGCATTCCCACTCCCCGGCGGGATCGGCGGCGGTGAAGGCGAACAGGCCTTCGTCCGGAAGGCACACGTACACATAAAACGTTTTGTTGTGATATCTCAGGCTGGGCGCCCAGGTGCCGCAGCCGTGGGCGGGCGCGTCGTAGCGGGCAAAGGGCAGGCGCTTTACCGCGTAGCCGATGATCTCCCACGACGCCAGGTCGCGGCTGTGCAAAACCGGAATGCCCGGCAGGTAGGTGAACGAAGAGGATATCATGTAAAAATCTTCGCCCACGCGGATCACATCAGGATCGGAATAATCGCCCCGCAAAATGGGATTTGCATACTTCATAGACCGGACTCCCGTTTCTGAAGAATGGATCATGCCATAACTATACCGTATTTTGCAGGTCCGGTCAAGGAACAAAAAATGAAAAATGCGCCCGCGGACGCATTTTTCCCGTGTTTTCCGGCTGCTTTGGGCAGGACACGCTTATATTCATTCCGCTGTAAAGCTCATCGTGATCACGTATGTGCCCGCGCTTTCGCATTTGGGGATCAGGTCCAGCGTGTATATGTCGCTGCCTTCCAGCTTCTGGTCCACGCGCGCAAGTTCGCAGCTCAGGGCGCTTTCGTCGTACATAAGCTTTACGCCGCCCGGCAGCATCAGGCCGCCCTCCGCCTTTTCGGGAAGGCCCGGCACGATGAGCCGGTTGCGCACAGAGGCGGCGCGGGCCAGTTCGAAGGTATCTGTCACACACACCTCTCCGCTTGAGCGCTCCGCCCTGATCTTGCGGTTAAAGGATGTGAGCGCATCGGCTTTCAGGGTACCTGTAAGGTCCATGAACACCTCGTCCGCGCTTTCGCCCTGCGTCACCGCAAAACGTTTGCAGCGGCAGCGGCCGTGGCCTTCCTGCTCCACGCCGTCCACGATGGGAAAGTTGTGTCCGCCGGAGCGCGTGGCAAAGTAGGTATAGCGCTTTTCGCTGAAGTAGTCCTTGCAGTACGCTCCGCCGGCGGTATCGGCCACGGCCATCCTGTCGCCCCGGATGATCACGAAGGTGCCCACATCGTTGTGGTTGTGGCTCTCGCCGTTGTTGCCGCCCTTGGCCACCAGGTACAGTTCGTCTCCTGGGGTGCGGTAAAAGCCCATGAACAGCTCGCTTTTGGGATATACGGCGCTCCTGGGATAGGCAAGCGCCTTCTGTTCGGGCTGCATCGTCCACACGAGATGCCTGAGCATCAGGTTTCCGTGTTCCCAACAGGAATTGTAGGACTTCTCCGTGTCTCCCTCCGGACAGACGCTCACGCCCATGCTGCCCACGTACCGGCGCACGGCTTCGTCCAGCACCCCGCGCCAGTTGCAGTCCCCGAAGGGGAGCTTGATGGAAGGACCGAAGCAGCAGTCCGTGCCAAAACCCGCCACGCGCCTGAGCTTTTCGTCCTCAAGCAGGTCTATCCTGCCGCCCGTGCGCATTTTGAGCAGGTCTGCAAACAAAAGCGTATATTCAAAGCCGTACTGCCAGTAGCCGAAGCCTTCGGGACTGGCGCCGTCCTCGTTGTAGCCGTTTTCGTGCACCTGCATGCCCTCCAGCACCCGCATGAGCACAGGAGCCAGCGTATCGGGATTCGTGATCAGGTAGATCGCCGCGATGCCGATGGAGCCCATGCACACGCCCGACCAGTTGTTGGGGTTGATCTCGAAATGCGGGAAAGGCGCAAGGCTCATAAAGGGCTTCAGCACCCGTTCGAAGCATTCCTGCCGCGCCCAGCGCAGAAGGTTGTCGTCCACGATCCCTTCCAGCGTCTGGGTCATCTCAGCCAGGATCGCCGCGGCGGAGCAGGAACACAGGTCCAGGCACTGGTGGCGGCTGCGGCCCATGCCGCGGATGCGCCCAGTCTCATCCAGAGGCTCCATAGGAATATCCCAGTGGTCTTCCAGCACGTTGTCGAAGTGGTGCGCGGAAAGGGACCAGCTGTCCAGGTTCAAAAAAGCGTACAGGATATCCTCCAGAAGGGGCTTTGCGCCCGGAACGTCCGCCATTACCGCCATCCACATGCGGTTCAGCCGCGTCCTGAGGGCGTACATGGTCCTGTCGTAATCACCCCGCTGTCCGCGCCTTTTCCAGTCCGCCAGCGCCTGATACGACGGCGCCTCAATGGGCATGACCGCATACGTCTCCACATGCTTCTGAAACGCCGGCAGGAACCAGGCGTAGGAAGGGCTGCCGGTGACGGTGTCCAGCACGCGCTTTTTTGCGTCCGCGTACAGGGAATAGGGCATATTTTCCTGAGCCTTCAAAGCGTTCAGGATCTCATACATGGAGTAATGCTTCATAACGGGTGCTCCTTAAAAAATGATGCCAGCCGCGTTTTGTGCGGCTGACATCGTCTTTTTTATCCTTTTACGCCGCCCAACGTGAGGCCGGTCATAAAATATTTCTGGAGGAATGGATATACGCACATGATGGGAACTGTGGCGATGATGATCTGCGCCGCCTGGTTGTTTTTGGAGTTGATCTGTGCGTATCTCTGCATCTCCTCTATGGTGAGGGAGGAGAAGTTCGGCGTGGTGACCACCTGGCGCAGGTACGTCTGCAGGGGATAGTCGCGGGACCTGGCCATGTACAGCATACCGCTGAACCAGTCGTTCCAGTGGCCCACGCCCGTGAACAGCGCCATGGAGGCGATGACAGGCACCGACAGCGGGATGTATACCCTGGTCATCACCTGGAAGGAGTTGGCGCCGTCCACGATGGCGGCCTCCTCCAGTTCGCCGGGCACGTTCCTGAAAAAGTTCATCACCATGAAGCAGTTCCACAGGCTCAGCATGCCGGGCACCACCAGCGCCCAGAAAGTGTTGGTGAGCCCCAGCCAGCTCATTACCAGGTACATGGGGATCAGGCCGCCGCCGGTGAGCATGGCCACGATCATCAGCGCCTTGAACAGGGGATTGAGCGGGCAGGCCTCGTTGGACTTGGACAGGGGATACGCCGTAGTCACCAGCATGGCCAGCGAAAAGCTCACGCCCACGATGACCCTGACCACCGAAATGCCGAAGGCGCGCATGAAGGCGGGATGGTCCAGCGCGTATTTATACGCGTCCGTATTGAACTCTATAGGCCACAGCGACACGATGCCTGCCTTGATGGGATCAGAGCCCGAGAAGGACAGAGCGATCAGATGGATGAAGGGCAGGATGCAGCTGGCGCCGAGGATGCCCAGTACGCCGTAGATCAGATAGGTGAACATCTTTTCGACGGGCGAGGAGCGTATCTGGCGGTTGCGGTTCATTACGAGGTTTTTGGATTTTTCTTCTGCGGTTACCATAACGTCTCCTCCCTTCTAAAAGACCTTGTAGCCCACGGCTTTTTCGGCGAACTTGTAGGAACCAATCAGCAGTACCGAACCGATCACGCTCTTCACCAGGCCTATGGCGGTGGACAGGGCGTACTGGCTGTCCAGTATGCCCAGGCGGTATATGAAGGTATCCAGCACGTCCGCCGTTTTGTACACGCGCTCGTTGTAGAGGTTGAAGATCTGGTCGAAGCCCGCGTTCAGTATGCCGGGAATTGACAAAATGAGGTTCAGGGTGATGATGGGCAGTATGCCCGGCAGGGTGATGTGGATGGCCCTCTGGAAGCGGTTGGCGCCGTCAATGGTGGCAGCTTCGTACAGCGCGGGGTCTATGCCCGTGAGGGCGGCCATGTAGATGATGGTGCCCCAGCCGAAGCCCTTCCACACGTCCGATACCACCAGCACGCCGCGGAACGTGGTGTTGCTGCCCAGAAAGTACACGGGCGCGCCGCCGAAAAGCTTGATGATGGTGTTGATCAGGCCGTTGTCGGGGTCCAGCATGCTGCGCAGGATGCCCGCCAGGATGACCCAGCTCACGAAGTGGGGAATGTATACCAGCGTCTGGATCGTGCGCTTGTAGGCGGAGTGCGTCACCTCGTGCAGCATGAGGCTCACGACGATGGGCGCAGTGAAACCGAAGCAGAGCTTCAGCAGCGCGATCTCCACGGTATTTTTGACGATGTTCCAGAAGCCCGGATACATCGTGAATATATATCTGAAATTGTCAAGCCCCTTCCATCCGCTGTGGAAAACACCGGTGGAGAGCTTGAAATCCTGAAATCCGATCACAAGGCCGAACAGCGGCGCAAACTCGAATATGGCAAGGTAGATGAAGCCGGGTATCAGCATGGCGCACAGCATATAGTCCGTGCGCACGCTTTTTTTGTGATGTTTTTTTATATTCTGCGCTCTGAGCGCGGCGGAAGTCATACGCTTGCGCCCCCCTTTTTGGAGAGTTGGGAGTTAGGAGTGAGGAGTGAGGAGTTACAGTTAGTTGGTTTATTGAAAAGTGATTCGTGAAGAGATTTCTGAAAAAAGAAATTGCGCAGCGATTTCCACCGCCGTTTTTCATTCTTCATTTTTCACTCTTCACTTTTCATTCTCCCTCAAATAAACCGGGCTGCCCGCCGCCTGCTGAGGCTTTGGCGGGCAGCCCACATAGTGCCTTGGGTCAGTTGATGGTCAGATCAGCGGTCAGCGTTCACCTGGTCGGTGAGCAGCGCGCCGCCCATATCCATCCAGTTCTGTACGAACTCTTCGAAGGTGGTCTCCTCGGTGCCGCAGATGTAGTTTACGTAGAAGGTATTCTCATACTGCGACAGGGCGCCCCAGAGGCGGTCATAGTCCTCGCTCTTCTCGGTGAGGGCGTCGAAGATGAACAGGTTGTTGTGATACAGCTCGTAGAAGTTGTAGAAGATGCTGCCTACGCCGCCGAACAGCTTGTTGCTGCCCCATGCGGCCCTGATGGCATCCTTGTCGCCGGCTTCCACAGCCTTCAGAGACTTCTGTACGTTGTCGTACTGCTGCTGGTAGTGGGGCTGCTCGGCCAGGTACAGGGTGTTGCCGTCAAGGGCTTCCTTCACGGCCCAGCCGGTGAGGGTGTTCACGTTGGGCACGGACCAGTAGCGCACGGTGGGGTTGTGCATATGCACGCTGATGGAGGTCTCCTCGTCGACCTTCACGGTGTGGAAGCGGTCGGTCTCCTGCAGCTCGGGGTCGGTGTTCACGGAGCAGGTGTGGTTGAACAGGCGCAGCACGGCCTCAGGATGCTCGCATTCCGCGTTCACGCAGATGTAGCTGATGGAGGCGGCGGAGCCGGTGCCCTGTACGTGGAAGTCTTCGTTGGTCTCGCTGCGGGGCACGGAGATGATGTCCCAGTCGATTACGGTGCCGTCTTCATAGGTGATGGGGAGCGGCCAGGTGGCTACCCAGAAATCGCTGCCCAGGATGCCGACTTCGCCGTTCTTGATGTAGGCGGTCACGTTGTCGCTCACTTCGGTGGCGAAGGTGGGCTGGATGTAGCCGTTGTCATACAGATCCTTGAAGATGTCCAGCACGGTGTGCATGTTCTCGGTGGTGGGGCTGTAAACCAGCTTGCCGTCCTCACCCTCGATCCACAGGCCGGGATAGGCGCCGTAGGCGTTGCACACGGCCTGCATGTCGGTGTAGCCGCTGCCGGTCACCTTGTCGGTGAGCACGAAAGCGTACTTGGCCAGTCCTTCATCCACGAACGCCTTGCCCATGTCGATCAGCTCTTCCATCGTGGTGGGGATCTCCAGGCCCAGCTTTTCGCGATAGTCGCGGCGGATGAAGATGGAGCGGGATACGGTGCCGAAGCCGGAGGTGGTGATGGCATAGCGGCGGCCGTCTACGAAAGCGGCTGCCTGCGCGGACTCGGGCTGCGCCTCGATGACCTTCTCCTTAAGGTAGGGATAGATGTTCTCCTCGTAGTAGTCGGTGATGTCAGCCAGCTTGCCGGCGGCCTGCAGCTCACGGAACTGCTTCTGGTTGAGCACCAGCAGGTCCGGCAGCTCGCCGGTGACCATCGCCATGGCAAACTTGGTGTTGTAGGCTTCATCGGTGTTGGCGTTCCACATCACTTCGATCTTGATGTTGAAGCGCTCCAGCCACTCGCGGGTCCACTCGTTGTCTTCCCAGGTCCAGCTGCCGTCTTCACTGTCGGCGCCGTTTACCACCACGCGAACGGTGACGGGCTCGTCAAAGCGTCCGAACCAGGGGTCGTCGGCCGCGGTCTCGGCCATGGAAGCCAGAGACAAAAGCATGGTCAGGGCAAGCAGTACTGCCAAGAGCTTTTTCATCTGTTCAGTCACTCCTTTGTTATTTTCGGGATTTCCCCGTGTCAAGTAATAGTTTAACAAGTAAACGCCGGTATGTCAAGTGGAATCATCAATATTTTTTTCATATTTCGCACAATACGATCAATAATTGGAAAGATATTTGACGAATTTTCTATCAAGTGTCTGGAAAAAGCCAATTTATATTCCTAATTTTGCTTGATTATTTACTTGAATCACTTGACTTTTTAGTTTGAACATGGTACAATTTTTACCAAAGAATGGGGAAGGTGCGTAAAATGTCGGAAAAGAACAAGCGCAAGCGCGTCACCATGGCGGATGTGGCCGGAAAGCTGGGCATATCCAAAAACGCCGTATCCCTCGCGCTGGCCGGCAAGCCGGGCGTGAGCGAGCAGATGCGCCGCACCATCGCCGAGACAGCCCGGAAAATGGGTTATTACGCACCGGGCAGCGCCTCGAACGCCCAGGCCTGCATCGTGGTGCTGGTGCCGCCCTATATACGTGACGACGGTTCCTTCTATTCCGACGTGTTCTGGGCCATCGAGCATGAAAGCCGCAAGACCAGCGTGGTTACCATCACCGCCGGCCTGAGTGCCCAGGCACAAAGGGATCTCACGTTGCCCAACGTGCCCGAAGGCCTGCGCATCATCGGGTATCTCGCCATTGGCAGCATCGATCCACGGTATCTGAACCGCCTGGTGGAGACCGGCAAAAAGGTGGTCAGTGTGGACATCCGCACGCCCATGCCCATCTCCTCCGTGAGCGCGGATAATTTCTTTGCCGGCAAGGCGGCTGCGGAGTATCTGATCTCAAAGGGTCACCGCTCCATCGGTTTCGCCGGTCCCGCTTTCGGCGTGCAGAGCGTGTACGAGCGCTGGTGCGGTTTCAGCCGCGCCCTGATGGATCACGGCATCCTGCCCAACGAAGACATGTGCATTCTGGGACGGCGGGACGGCTTCGAGCTGCTGGATACCCCTGAAGCGCTGAGCCGGTATTATGTTTCCCTGCGCCAGCGTCCCACAGCCTGGTTCTGCGCGGGTGACCTGATCGCCCTGTCCATGTGCCGGCTTCTGAACGCGAGCGGCCTGCACGTACCCGACGACGTGTCCGTGATGGGCTGCGACGATCTGAAAATGGGCGAATACATCCGCCCCGCCCTTACCACCATGCATATCGACCGCAAGCTCATGGGCAAGCGCGCCGTGTGGCTGCTGCTGGGCGAAAAAAACGAGCATCCGGACGACGTGATCCACATCATGCTGCCTGTCCCCCTGGTGGAGCGCCAGAGCGTGAAGACACTGCTTGCGTAAAAGGGGCTGCTAAACAGCCCCTCGCTGGAAATGAAATGAGATTTCATTTCCAGCGGTTTGGTTTTGGATACATTTGAACCGATCTACCCGAAACGTCAATCTTTCAACGATTTGTGCAACAGTCCCGTGAATGCCGTCCCGGTTTTTACCGGCCTTCGAGCCGGTTTTGCTTTGCCGCAATTTGGCATGATGCAATTTACCGCCCGGTGATTGACTTATGCCGCCGCCATGGGATATAATTCAGTAGAGATTTGGCAGGAGGTAACGTATGGCTAAGGCAAGTGAAAAAGCGGTGATCCGGCAGGCGGAAGGTGAAGAGCGCAAGGCGGCGCTTTCCAGTGTACTTTCCAAAATAGAAAAAGATTTCGGCAAGGGCTCGGTGATGAAGCTGGGCGACGCCGCGAATATGAACGTGGAGGTCATCTCCACCGGTTCT
>JAGCIC010000087.1 GCA_017648805.1 Clostridia bacterium | reverse complement strand
AGTATGTCCTTGGGCGGGTGTTTTTTGTTCAGCAGCTTTATCAGATACTCCACGTCGGCGGGGCAGTCCGCGTGGGCGATGCCGATGACCTGGCTTTCGCTGTTTCTGACCAGTTTATCGTACCTGTCCGCGATCATGTCTATGGACCTGCGCCTGCCCAGCGCCTTTGCGAAGGACATTATCTTTCCTTCCGTGTTGCCCTTGAGCAGGGGCTTGATATTCAGCACGGTGCCCACCCAGGCCGCCGCGTTGGACAGCCTGCCCGTGTTCCTAAGATGCATAAGGTCGTCCACGGTGAACACCTGGCACATTTCGGGCACCTTGCTCCTGAGTACTTCCGCGGTCTCAAGCGCGTCTTTGCCCGCGTCCCGGGCGTCCGCCGCCATAAGCGCGAAAAAGCCTTCCCCCAGAGAAGCGCCGATAGTATCCACCGTTTCTATGCGCCTGCCCGGGTACTGTTCCATCAGCTCGTTTGCCACGCTCACCGCCACGGAAAAAGAGCCGCTTATGCCCGAAGACATGCCTACATACACCACGTCCTCTCCGGACGAAACGCATTCTTCAAAGGCAGCGCGGTACTTTTCGGGGGAGATCAGGGATGTACTCACCTTGGTGCCGCCGCGAATAGAGTCATAAAACGCTTTGGAATCAAATTTTTCGGTGTCGAGGCAGGAGTGCTCCACGCCGTCGATGTAGTAGCAAAAACCGATCACCCCAATGTCCCTTTGTTTCAGCAGGGGCGTGGGGAGATTTGCGGATGTGTCGGTCAAAACTTTAAAGCTCATGCAGTGTTTCTCCAGTTCATCTAATATTGCATATTATTATACAGTAACCTCTATATTATGTCAATGCGTCCTATGATAAGGCTATATTTCAGAAAAGTAAATATTTATTGCAAACCGACTTCGGTTTTTTTATTGTTTTGTTTTGCACACTTAGCAGAATGGTAATCCTGTTGGTTTATAATCTTTATGATTGTAAGATTGGGGGGAAATAGATGACCGGCACGTACAGGGGGAACGGCGTAAGCTGTCGGGCGAAAAACGTCAGGACCGGGCGCAGCACAAGTGTCCTGTCTCTGCTGCCTCTGCTGGCGCTCATACTGTGCGCGTGCTTCTTCTTTACATCTTTTTTGATCATGGCTTCCGGCAGCGCGAAGGCATCCTCCCGGCTCAGCGCCCTTGAAAAAGAGACGCAGAACCTCAACAACCGCATCAACAAAGCAGAGTTTGAGATCGAAAGGGAACTGTCTCCCCGCGTGCTGTCCATCCACGCGCGCGAGCTGGGCATGACCGAACCTCAGACGGCGGGCAGGTGACCCGCTTTTTTTCTGCCCCGGAACATTTAATGTATTTTTTCCGTCATATATTTGCAATAATAACCCGCAGGTGATATAATGCGGATATAACAGTTTTGAAATATATGATGGAGGAACCGATGAATATCTGGCAGAGAATAACCTCCTGGCTGGGCGGCGGAATCAGCGTGGTGGTGTATATAATCATTATCGCGCTGTTCCTTATAGGCGTGTTCCGCTGCATACTGCCCGTGACCCGCAACACCAAGCGCCTTAAAAAGGCGATTTATCAGATAAAGCAGGGAGACAAGGCCAAGCGCAGCTGGCAGGAAGACCGTTTCCTCGGCCGCGGCAGCCTTATGCCCCACTGGAGCGAGTATCTTAACAACCTGTTTTTCGCGGACGGGGAATACCACAACCCGGCCAATGTCGAAGACTACATAAACGAGGAGACCGTTATAGACGGCCCCGGGCGGGCGAAGCTCACCGAAGCGCTGCCCGGCGTGCAGGTGTCCCTGGGCTTTCTGGGCACGCTGCTGGGGCTTTCGCTGGCGCTGAGCGAAATGAATTCCGTGGACGCCAGCACGATAACCTCCTCCATGAACACGCTTCTGTCCAGCATGAAGTACGCGTTTTTGACGAGTATCTTCGGCGTGATCGCGTCCATAAGCTTTACCCTGCTGACCCGCGCCGCACACGCCAGCGCCCAGAACACGCTGACGGAGTTCTACAACGCCATGGCCAAGTATGCGGGCGTGCTGTCCGTAGACCCCATGACCCAGGTGGCCATCTACCAGCAGGAGCAGACTGCGCTGCTCAAGCAGTTGGCCTACGCCATGAGCCCGGAAAACATAAAGGCTCTTGTGGAACCCCTGGCATCCTTCGCGGACACCACCGCGCAAAGGCAGAAAGAGCTGATGCAGGGCGTGGCGGACGCGTATCTGGACAAGGTAAACGGCATGTTCGAAGGCCAGCTCAAGACCCTGGGCGACACAATGGCGTCCACCTGCGCCCAGCAGGAGGCTGCGCTTAAGCGGATCAACGAAGCGATTAATGACTTCTCCGCCTCCGCCCGCGCCATCCACGATATCAAGACAGACCTTACGCTGCTCATGGACAAGTATGAGCTGCTCATAAAGCACGCGGACGCCGAACTTATGAAGCTGGACGAGGCGAACAAAGCTTCCGTGGCCGTCATAAATTCCCAGACTGACGCCATAGACGCCTTAAACGAGCTCACCAACCGCGTGAAGAGCTCCGCGAACGAAGTCGCGAAAGCTTCCAAAGCGTTTCAGGAAAACTCTCAGGAACTGCTTAACGACAGCGCGCAGGCGCTCACCGCTTCGGCAAACGAGCTCAGGGCCGCGTTCGAGAACGCCCGCAGCCAGCTGGACGCCGACATGGAAGAAAGCATCGCTTACTTCGAGGGCTGCATGACCCAGATCATAAAGCGGGTCGAAAAGGCGTCAAGGCTTGTGGATTCCGCCGCCAAGCACAAAAGCGGAGGCAGCGCATGAGACGCCTTAAAAACGGCTCCCAGGGAAGCTCGGGCGGCTCCTTCTGGCTCTCCTTCTCGGATATGATGAGCGTGCTGGTTCTCATATTCATATTCGTCATATTCTCCATGATGTTCACGCTGAACGAGCAGGAGCAGAAATACAAAACAGCCCAGGAGCAATACCTTATCGCCGAAGCCCGGGCCAAGGCCAGCCAGGACGAGCTGGACAAGACCATAATCATTTTAAACGACACCCAGGCGCAGCTGGAAAGCGTGCAGGGCGAGCTGGAAGAAAGCCAGACCGTCATAATCG
Source organism: Clostridia bacterium (assembly GCA_017648805.1). The sequence continues at coordinate 6,939 of JAGCIC010000087.1, read as the reverse complement.
ACCTGCGCAGCGAAAAGGACGCCATGCGTGCGGACCTGGCGCTGGCTCTGGCCGAGAGGGACGCGCTGCAAAGCAATTCCGACTCCCTCACCCAGCAGATAAACGCCCTGCAGGCGCAGATAAACCAGAAGCAGACGGAGCTCAACCGCTTGAGCGGTCAGTACAATTCCCTGCTCTCCTCCAGCCAGCAGAACGACGCGCTGCTCACCCAGTACAAAAACGAGCTCGCCCTGTACGAGAGCCGCCTAAGCGAAGCCCAGGCTCAGCTGGAGCAGATGCTGGGCGTCAAGACCCAGATAATCCGCTCCCTGTCCGACGCCTTCAAGCGCAGCAATATCCAGGTGGACGTGGACGAAGAGACCGGCGCCATAGTGCTGCCCGGCGCGGCGCTGTTCGACTCCGGCAAAACGGAGCTTAAACCGGAAGGCATGCGCTATCTGGACCGCTTCCTGCCGGTGTACCTGAGCGTGCTGCTCAACGACGAGTTCCGCCCCTACGTGGCCGAGATAATAATCGAGGGCCACACGGATTCCACCGCCAAGCAGGGCCACGACGCGTTTTTGTACAACCTGGAGCTGAGCCAGGAGCGCGCGCTGGCCGTGGCTTCCTACGTGCTGGACGAAAACTACATGCGCAGCACCTTAAGGCTGTCCACAGGCGGCATTTCCGCTTTCAAAAAAGTCATATCCGCCGCGGGACGCTCCTTCTCCGCGCTTAAATACAACCCCGACGGCAGCGAAAACAAAGAAGCCTCCCGCCGTGTTGAGATTAAGTTCTCCCTTATAGACGAAGAGAGCGTATACGCCACGCGGCAGATAATGGGCTCGTGAGGTTATATAAATGAAATACCTGCGCAGGCTGGCGGCCTTCGCCGCAAAAAAACTGGTCATAATAACGCTGATCGCGTGTCTCGCGGTCTACGCATTCTATCTGGCGTTCAATTACTCCAACGCCTATATAATCGTTTCGGAAGGCCTGCAAAAACGGGTCGACGTGTGCCTTACCAGGGAAGATCCCGCCGTGCTGACCCGTTATTTCACCCCTGAATTCCTGGACAGCGACCCGGTGCTGGCCGCAGCGTTCTCGGAAGCCTCCAGCTACTGGTTTTACAACATATCTTCTTTCGATTATGACCTGAAACTGCAGAACCTGCGCTGGTCTCCCCTGCGCGGCACCGTGTCCTGCATGGTGACCGAGTACGTGTCCGATATAAGCGGCTCCGTCAAAAGCGAGTACGCCTCTACCGACCACCCCTCCATCGAAGCCTGGAAGAGCGGGCGTTACACCGTGACGCTGATCCGGGATTCCAAGGGCTGGAGGATCGCGGGCCTTAAGCAGGACCAGCTTTACAAGGATACGGAGAGCTGATGAAGATCGGTTCTGTCGAAGTCCCCTGCGGCGCGTTCCTCGCGCCAATGGCGGGCATCAGCGACCCGGTCACCCGTGAGATCGCGTTCAGCCACGGCTGCACCCTGGCAGTCAGCGAGATGCTCTCCGCGAAAGGCTACATATTCAGCCCCCGCAGCCCCGTACACGTGCAGCTCATACAGAAAGGCGCCAAAGAAGGCATAGCGGGGCTGCAGCTGTTCGGGCACGAGGAATACTATTTAAGCGAGGCGGTCAAACGGCTTAACCCCTCGCCTTTTGAGTTTTTTGACTTCAATATGGGCTGCCCCGCCCGTAAGATAGTCTCAAACGGCGAAGGCTGCCGCCTTATGACCCAGCCTCTGCTTGCGAGCAAACTGATCGCCGCCATGGTCAAAGCCTCGGAAAAGCCCGTGACCGTGAAGATACGCGCGGGATGGGACAGTGACAGCATTTCCTGCGTGGAGATCGCCCGCATCGCCCAAAGCGAAGGCGCGGCCGCCGTAACGGTGCATCCCCGCACCCGGGACATGTTCTATTCCGGCCGGGCAGACTGGGAGCTGATAGCGCAGGTCAAATCCGCGCTGGACATCCCCGTGATAGGAAACGGCGACATAACCGGCGGCGAGGACGCGTTAAGGATGCTCAGGACCACCCGCTGCGACGGCATAATGGTGGCCAGGGCGGCGCAGGGCAACCCCTGGATATTCAAAGAGATCCGGTGCGCCATGGAAGGAAAAGCCTATTCCCCCCCGTCTCCCGCAGAAAAGCTGGACACGGCCATGGATCACTTTTCCCGCGCCCTCGCTTTCTACGGCGAAAGAACGGGAGTTATCGAGATGCGCAAGCACCTGGCCTGGTACCTGCAGGGTTTAAAAGGCGCATCCCGCGTCAAAACAAGCATAAACAATGCTCCGGAAGCGGCGGAAGTGCTAAGACTGCTTAAAGAGTACCGCCTGGAGCTCACAGGAGGAAACGCGAAATGAAATACGTGGACGAGTACGACATCAAGGATTATCTGGGCGGCAGGACATTTGAGTGCGACTGCGGCAGGGAACACCGCGCCCGGGTGGATTACCTGAGCATCAGGCGTGGCGCCATAGACGATGTGCCCGCTGCTTTATCCGCTCTGGGCGTAAAGAAACCGTTTATCGTCTACGATAAAAACACATTTGAAGCCGCGGGCAAAAAGCTCTGCGAAGTGCTTAAAGGATGCGGCATCCCATTTACCGGCTTTCTGCTCAAGGAACACGGCTACTCCAAGTGCGAGCCTGACGAGTATTCCGTGGGCAGCGCGGCGATGGGCTTTGACGTCAGCTGCGACAGCATCATCGCCGTGGGCGGCGGCGTCATAAATGACACCTGCAAGGAACTGGCGCTGGTCTCCGGGCGTCCCCAGATAATAGTCGGCACCGCCCCCTCCATGGACGGCTTCGCTTCCAACTCCTCCTCCATGGTGGTAGACAACGTGAAGACCACCCTGTACAACGCCACTCCCCGGGGCATCATACTGGATACCGACATCATGTCACAGGCGCCCATGCGCATGCTGTGGGCGGGCTTCGGGGACATGATAGCCAAGTATATCTCCGTATGCGAATGGCGTATAAGCAACATCGTGACCGGTGAATACTACTGTCCCCACGTAGCCGCGGTGATGCGCAAGGCTCTTAAGCGCATCATGGACGCCGCGGACGGCTTGGCCAAACGTGATCCCGACGCGGTGGGCGCGGTGGCGGAGGGGCTGGTATTAAGCGGCATCGCCATGAGCTTCGCCAAGGTGTCCCGCCCCGCCAGCGGGCTCGAGCACTATTTCAGCCACATGTGGGACATGCTCTGCCTGGAAAAGGGCAAGGAATATGACCTGCACGGCATTCAGGTCGGCGTCGGCACCGTGCTAACGCTGCGCCTCTACGAGTTTATCAAAACGCTCAAGCCCAGCCGCGAAAGAGCAGAAAAGGCGATGAGCGAATTCGATCCTGCCGTCTGGGAAAAGGACATTGTCCGCGTGTTCGGGAAGACTGCGCCCGAAGTGCTCAGAATAGAGCAGACCGCGGGCAAGAACGATCCCTCCAAACGCATGAAGCGTATCGACAGCATCATAAACCGCTGGGATGAGATCCTGGCAGTCATAGACCAGGAACTGCCGCCTCTTTCCTCTCTGCTGGACATCATGAAGCGCATGGGCATGCCCACGTCGCCCGAGGAAATAGGTTTTTCCCGCGAAGATGCCCTGACCGCCTACATGCACGCCCGGGATATACGCGACAAGTACCTGTCCGTCTCCTTCCTTTGGGACATCGGCGAGCTTGAAGCCGGCGCAAGTCACATTTTTGAATAGTAACATATACCTAACTTGCGTTTTTTGCCAATACGGAGTATAATTAAATTCCAAGCTGCAGGAATCTCCGTGATTCCTGCAAAATACGCAAGAGGGGCCGCACTATGGAACAAAACACTCAGGAGCTGCTGAACCGGCTGAACCATTCCGGGAAAAAACTGTCCAAAAGCCACAGGCGCATCGCCGAATGCATCGTCAACCACTACGACAAGGCCGCATTCATGACCGCCAGCCGTCTGGGACAGTACGTGGGAGTCAGCGAAAGCACCGTAGTGCGCTTTGCCACAGCTCTGGGCTACGAGGGTTTTCCTCAGCTTCAGAAAGCGCTGCAGGAGCTTATCCGCCACCGGCTCACCGCTACCCAGCGGCTGGAAATGACCGGGGACATGGGCTCCAGCCAGGTGCTCAACAAGGTGCTCAAGGGCGATATCCAGAACATCCGTTCCACCCTTGACGAGATCGACGTCCCTTCTTTTGACCAGACCATAGACAGCCTGCTGACCGCCCGCCGCATATACGTGCTGGGCCTGCGCGCCAGCGCGCCGCTGGCAGAGTTTTTAGGTCATTACCTAAACTTTATTTTTCCCAACGTGTCGACCGTCACCAGCGGCGTAAGCGACGTATTCGAGCAGATCGCCCGCATAAGCGACGAGGACGCGCTTATCGGCATCTCTTTCCCCCGCTACACCAACCACACCGTAAAGGCCATGCGCTTCGCAAAAAGCCGTGGCGCCACCGTGATCGCCATAACCGACGGTCCCCTTTCTCCCCTGCGGGCGGAAAGCAATTACTGCTTGAGCGCCAAAAGCGAGATGGCGTCCTTCGTGGACAGCCTTGCCGCCCCCATGAGCCTTATAAACGCGCTGATAGTGGCGCTGTCCCAGCGGCGCAGGACCCAGGTGGCGGAATACTTCGGAGAGGTCGAGAGCATCTGGGACGAATACAACGTATATCTGGGCAAAAACTGAAATGGCTAAAAACGTAGTCATTATCGGCGGCGGCGCGGCAGGCCTCATGGCCGCCAGGTACGCCCTGGATGCGGGCGCGAAAGTGACCCTGCTGGAAAAAAACGAAAAACTGGGCAAGAAGATCTACATCACAGGCAAAGGCAGGTGCAACCTGACCAACGCCTGTGATTTTGACGCACTCATGAAGCAGATCCCCCGCAACCCCCGCTTCATGTACTCCGCTTTCAGCCTGCTGGACAACCATGGCATAATGCGCCTGTTCGAAGATATGGGTCTTGCCCTCAAAACGGAGCGCGGAGACCGCGTCTTTCCTGCCAGTGACCACGCCAGCGACGTGACGAGCACACTGGAAAAGTATCTCCGTTCCCATGGCTGCAGAATACTGCTAAACACATCCGTCAGCGACCTGATCTGCGAAGACGGCGCGTTCGCGGGCGTAAAAACTTCCCGCGGGGATATGTCCTTTGACGCCTGCGTGCTGGCCACGGGAGGCTTAAGCTACCCCTCCACCGGCTCCACGGGCGACGGATACAGGTTCCTCAAAAAACTGGGGCACTCAATAGTCCCCTGCCGTCCCGCGCTTACGGGCATAGAGACCGAAGAAGACTGGTGCTCCGCGCTCATGGGGCTGAGCCTCAAAAACGTCAGCCTCTCCGCCTGGGGCGAAAAAAACGGCAAGCGCAAAAAGCTGTTCGGCGAACAGGGTGAAATGCTGTTCACTCACTACGGTATTTCGGGTCCCATAGCGCTGAGCCTGTCCAGCGCGCTAAACGAAGACTATCGCGGCACAAAACTGGAGATAGACCTTAAGCCCGCCCTCAGCGAAGATACACTTGATGCGCGGCTGCTCAGAGAGTTCGCGCGCATGCCCAACAAGCAGCTCATTTCCTGCATGGACACGCTGGAACCCCACGCGCTGGGGGAGGCAGTGCTCTCCCTGGCCGACATATCGCCCTTCCAGCCCATCAATTCTGTTACCCAGGCGCAGAGGAAAAGCATAGTGCAGCTGCTTAAAGCCATCCCTCTGACCGTAAAAAGTCTGCGTGGTTTCGACGAGGCCATTATTACCCGCGGCGGAGTGAACGTAAAGGAGATCGATCCCTCCAATCTGGAAAGCAGGTTCGTAAATGGGCTGTATATCGCCGGTGAAGTGCTGGATGTGGATGCCTTCACGGGAGGATTCAATCTAACAATTGCCTTTTCCAGCGGCGCACTGGCGGGAAAAAGCGCATCGGAAGACCGATGACTCCCCTTATCACTCCGGATATCATATCCCGGTTAAACAAAAAAACGCTGCTTGTCAAACGCGCACGGCTGGCGCTGTGTCTGGGCTGCCTCGCCGTGTGTATTCTTCTGTGCATAAACCTGCGCACCGGCAACGCGTTTTACCGTTATGTCGCCGTATGCGCCGTAAGCCTGGCCTGCGGCTGGTTCGTTATCGTGACCTATTCCCGCGTGAAGGCCATGGATTCCATTGCGCGGCATTTCATCAACCTTTCCGGCAGACCCGGGACGGAGTATACGGGCATTCTGGAGTACTCTCCCCTTCCGGAGACCACCCCGGACGGGCTCAGGGTGCGCAGGCTCCGCCTGAGAAACGCCGCAGACACGCATGCCCTGCTGGCGGACGAATACCTGCTGCCCCAGCTGCCGCCTGCCGGAAAGCACATCCGTATCGAGGCGCGCAGCGGTTACGTGTGGGCCGCCGGGGAGGAAACCGATGCTTAGGCGATTTTTGCGGCTTCTGCCCGCGCTGCTCACCTGGGCGCTGGTGTGCATCATGTTCTGGGGCTGGATCTTCGGCATACTGACCGACGCTCCGGCTTCAAAAAAGCTGATAGTGTACATCGACGCTCCCACAAAAAACACCCGGGAACTGGCGGGCAGGCTTGAGGATCATTTCCCCCGCTCGCAGATACGTTTTATTGAGATACGTTCATTTTCCTATTCCATGATGGGCGACAGCCCCGCCGCGGACGGCGACATATTCATTATTCCTTCCGTCAGCGCAGAAGAGTACTCCGACTGGTTCGATGATAAGCCCGCGGAGGTGTTCGCGTCCCCCGCAGGAGACGAAGCGCCCCTGTCTTCTTACGTGCTGTATTCCGAAGGCACCGATTATCTGCTGTTCTATTCCGCGTCCTCCGTCCACACCGGAGGAAATGACCGTCTGGCGTTCGAACTTACCGAATTGCTCAAACAGTTTTAGAGAGGTATCCTTATGAAGCGGCTGATCATGTTCTGTCTGGCGCTGTGCCTGTGCCT